>JAYVNT010000313.1:0-4627 GCA_043758285.1 Flavobacterium sp. | reverse complement strand
TGAATTTGGTGGAAAGAGCATTGGCTCCTACTCCAAAATGGTTTAAAGTTTTGAGAACTGTAGGGATTGCTTTGGCTTCCGTTGGCGGGATTATCATTGCTTCTCCTGTTGTGTTGCCTGTCGGATTGGTTTCGGCTGCTGGCTACTTGGTTCTAGGAGGTAGTATTATTTCAGTAGTTTCTCAAACTGCTGTAAAATCGGAAGAAAAACCGAAAGCAAACCCTTAAAAACGGTTAAAAATCTACTTGAAAGCTCCGAAATTCGGGGCTTTTTTTGTTTATAGCAGTTGATAAATATCAATTGCTTTACTTTTTACCGTTTTATTTAAGTGGAGGGAATATATTGCACTTATGTTGTGGTTATATGGCTTTCATTTGTCAATCAAAAATGTGTTGGTTTATCGGGAAAAGTTATCCAAGGAAGCCCGAAACTGAAAATTCGGGACAGGTCAATCGGGTAAGGTTGAAATTGGAGCTGTTTTTTTTGAGAGAATGCCTTTCGGAATATTTCTTTTGAAATGGGATGCTGTGGCATTCTTTCAAAAAAAATTGCATCCTAAGGGGTTTGGGGAAATGGAAGATTGCCCCAACTGAACTTACCTAGTGCGTTGGCAGTAGCGAAACAAGGGTATCGATTTTTATTTGCTTATCGGGATGTTTCTGATTGATTTTATGAAAAGCCGATGCCCTTAATGTGTCGAAAGTTGGAAAGTCGAATGTCATAAAATTTTTTGTTATGAAATGGCTAAGGCATCGGCTTTTCGTGAAATCAATTACCCCTACTGTTGTGGCAAATAAAAAACGATACTCTTGTGGGCAAATTTGATTTTTGAGGATGCCGGAATAGTGTTTAGTAATCAGGTTGCAGTTTTCAGTAGAAAAGTTGTTGTGAAACGTTATGGCATCTTCAAAAAACAATGAAAATACTGTACCGATTTCGGGCGGGAGCACTGGCTGTGGCGGCTATTTTACATAATAAGCTTATAGTTTCGAGCCCAGTGGTGTTCACGGGCTTGAACTATAATGGCTTATTATGTAACATAGCTTGGGAGTGGTTTTGGGCTTTCGAGGGTTTGGAAGTAGCTTATTGCAGTTGTGGAGTTTACGGAGCAACCTGCAATGTGCTACTAGAGCGTTGGCAAAAGACCAAAACTGCAGGAGCGTTGGCAGAGCGTTGGCTAGGGTGGGCGCAAAAAAGTCAGCGATAGCGTTCCTATTTCTTTTTATGGTTGACAAAATATATCTGTCATTTTAAGTTATAATATACTAGTTTTGGAATTATTAAATAAAACCGCAAACAGATTTAATTACAAATTCAAGTAGACTATCGTCTATTGTACAATTGTCTACTAAACACGAATTTGGTGCAATGGAAGATATTAGAAAGAAATTTGGTGCAAAAGTTAAAGACTTAAGAATATCAAAAGGATATTCACAAGAAAAATTAGCTGAACTTTCTGATTTAGACCGCACCTATATTCCTGGTATTGAAAGTGGTAAAAGAAATGTTTCCCTAGTTGTAATTGAAAAAATAGCCAAAGCATTTAAGATACGCTTATCTGAATTATTAAATGATTTGTAATATTTGATCCATTGAATACTAATTTTAAAACAACTAAATTTCCTATAACTTTAAAAGTATCATCAACGAGTGATATGATTCCTTTTGAGTTTTTTGGAGAAGTTATCCCAATATCAAAAAAAATACAATTCAAATTAGGTTATTTTAGTTCTACTTCCATTAGTACTTTATCTTATGGCTTTGCCCAATTCATCTATAATGGCGGCACAATAGACTTTTTAATAAATCATTTTGTTTCTGAAAATGATTATAAATTAATTAATGACGAATTCGTTTTGGAACCAGATTTTTATAATTCTATTCAACAAAATATACTTAATGATATAGAGCGACTTAACGATGTTCTTACAAAAAAACAGGTCAACCATTTTTATAATTGTTTAAGATATTTGATTGATCACAACAGAATAAGCATTATTCCAGTAACCACAAAAAACGGAGAGATTTCACATTACAAGGAAGCTTTATTTTGGGACACCGAAGACAATATAATTAATATTGTTGGCAGTTGTAATTTTACTTATAAAGGTATTGTTTGCAATGGAGAAAGCTTTGTTATCAATCGTTCTTGGGGAGAAGCTTCCGAAAGAGCTAATATTAAAAATGAGATTAAGGATTATGAAAAAATCTTTAAAAAAGAATCGAAGGATTTTATTTATTTGAATCCAGAGAAACTTATCAATATAATAAAACAAAAATCTATTTCGCTTGATGAAAAACAGCTTTTAGATGAAGAGCTAAATCTTGTTGAATTAAATAGCGAAGCATATACGGAAGAAGAGTATAAAATTAAAAAGGTTAATAATGCTCTAAAAGAGAAATTTAACAAAACTGTTTTTAAAATTGTCAATGAGCCAAGATTTCCGCCACCTTACAATCCTAGAAAATATCAAGTTAATGCCTATAATAATTGGGTTAATAATGATTTTACTGGTGTTTTTGGTATGGCAACTGGAACTGGGAAAACAAAAACCTCACTAAACTGTGTGCTTAATGAGTATAAAAAAACCAATACGTATTATGCTATTATTTTAGTACCATCAATAGCGTTACTGAATCAATGGGAGGAAGAAGTTTTATCTTTTAATTTTCAAAATATTATTAAAATTGGAGGCGGTAATAATTGGGAAAAGGAGTTTTCTAATTATGTTAGTAATTTTAATGCCGGATTAAGAAAAAACATTGTTATAATTTCAACCTATGCGAGCTTTACTTCGAGTAAATTTCAAAAGTATTTCAAAAAAGTGGAACCAGAATTTGTTTTGATTGCAGATGAAGCACACAATATGGGTGCTAAAAACATCAAGACTGCAATGAATAATTCATTAATAAAAAAACGAATTGGTTTGTCGGCAACTCCAAAACGAATTTATGACCCGGAAGGAACGGAATTTATAGATACCTTTTTTAATGATAAAGAACCATATACTTATAGCTTCTCGATGAAAGAAGCTATGGACAACGATTTTCTTTGTAACTATAAATATTATCCCGTAATTGTTGAATTAAACGAAGATGAGCTAGAAGAGTATATTGAAATTTCTAAAAAACTTTTGAGATATTTTGATTTTGAAAAAGGCGAATTTAAAAAAGACCCAATAGTTGAAATATTACTTTTAAAAAGAAAAAATATCATTCATAAAGCAAATAACAAAATTGAATGTTTTAAAACCATTTTGCTTGAATTGAAACAAATAAATAAACTGAAATATATTTTCACATACATTCCCGAAGGGTATGTTTATGAAGAAGATGGAACATCTGAACGAATGCTCAATAAGTTTTTAGTAGCTGGACACGAAATGCTGCCGAACCTAAAAATGAATTCTTACATAGCTGACGGACAAAATTTGAATGATTTGTTAAGAGGTTTTTCAGAAGGAAAAATTGATATGCTATTTGCTATGAAAATGCTAGATGAAGGTGTTGATGTTCCACGAGCAGAAGTTGGAATTTTTGCGAGTAGTACTGGAAATCCAAGGCAATTTATACAGCGAAGAGGTAGATTATTAAGAAAACACGATGACAAACCATTTGCAACAATTTACGATATGGTAGTAATACCGAGATTAAACGACAACAATGTTGAACTTTATAATATGGAACGAAATCTTGTTCATAATGAATTGAGAAGAGTTGGATATTTTGCAAGTTTAGCGTTAAATTTTTATGATTCAAAACAAGTTTTAGAACACGTTTGTTTTAAATATGATTTGGATTTAGACACAATAATAAACGAACTTTAAAATGGATAGAAATAAAGTATTAAAAGAGATATTAGCTGACGAAGAGCTTTGCAAAAAGTATAAAATAAAAGAAGTTGACAAGCTAACGACTAACGCTCCGTATTATAACAAATTAGTTGAAGTCCTATCGGTTATTATAAACGAGAATGACAATAATTTGAGCGATTCACAGATTTACAAAAAGATTAAAAACATTCATAACATAGGCTAAGTATGGCATCAATTATTAATAGTATTTCATTCAAAAACTTTTTCAATTACTATGGAGATTATTTTGAAACTCGATATGATTTTGAAGAAGGAGTTAACATTATTGTAGCAGATAATGGAGCTGGAAAATCTAAATTTTTCAATGCTTTTTTATGGCTTTTCTATGACCAAATATTAGATTCTGACGATAAAATAAAAAAAGGGATAAAAGATATTGCTGTAAAAATCATATCCGACAAAGCCAAAAACGAAACTCCTATTGGCGATAGTATTGAAACTGGAATTCAAATAGAATATTCGACAGGAAGGTTTAAATATCAGATAACAAAATCATTTACTGCAACCC
The DNA here is from genome assembly GCA_043758285.1 of Flavobacterium sp. Taxonomy (GTDB): domain Bacteria; phylum Bacteroidota; class Bacteroidia; order Flavobacteriales; family Flavobacteriaceae; genus Flavobacterium. The sequence goes on along the minus strand of JAYVNT010000313.1, from coordinate 244 downwards.
GTATTAGTGAAAGTATAACATCATTTGATAGTTGGCAAATTACAATCAATGATGTTGAAGTAAATAGAACCGACCATGTTCTACCAAAATACACACCTGTTTATGATGCTGACGAAAAATCAAACATAATAAAACAACTAATTCTTCCAAATTTAAGACAGTATTCTTTTTTTCAAGGAGAGGAAGTTGATAGTATAATTGATTTCGGTAAAAAATCAAGTATTGAAGAAGCAGTTAGGACTTT
>JAYVNT010000312.1:0-13934 GCA_043758285.1 Flavobacterium sp. | reverse complement strand
GATAGATTTCTTCGGCATCAAACTCTTTGGTTTCATGGTATTTTTTTAATACGGAACCAAAAGCATCAACTCCTAAAATTCTAATATTTGGATTTTTTTCTTTTAAATATTTAGCTGCTCCTGAGATTGTCCCCCCAGTTCCGCTACACGCTATTAAGTGTGTTATTGTCCCATTAGTTTGTTCCCAAATTTCTGGACCAGTTGATTTGTAATGTGCATCAATATTCAATTGGTTAAAATATTGATTAATGTATATCGAACCTTTGGTTTCTTCGTGCAAACGTTTAGCTACACTGTAGTAAGAACGCTCATCGTCAGCAGAAACATTTGCAGGACATACATATACTTTAGCTCCTAAACTGCGTAACATATCAATTTTATCTAAAGATGATTTTGAACTCACTGCCAAAATACAATTGTACCCTTTAATGATACTTACCATGGCTAAACTAAAACCAGTATTTCCTGAAGTTGTTTCGATAATAGTATCACCAGGTGAAAGAATTCCTTGTCTTTCTGCTTCTTCAATAATATATAATGCAATTCTGTCTTTGGTGGAATGTCCTGGATTGAAAGCTTCAACCTTAGCGTAAAAATTTCCGGATAAAGATTCGGTGATTTTGTTAAGTCTAATTAGAGGAGTGTTCCCTATTAAACTTAATACATTATCGTGAGCTTTTATATTTTCTTTCATAAATAAATTTAGTCGAGCATTGTCAAAAAGTCGATAATTAAAGACTTCAAAACTTTGCAAATTTAACAAAATATTTTTAAACTATCTTTCTATTCCTTCTAAATCTAATAAAAAACTGTACTCTTTGGCGATTTCCTTAATGGCTTCAAACCTTCCCGATGCACCACCGTGTCCTGCTTCCATATTGGTATCTAAATATAATTGATTGTTATCTGTTCTCAAAATCCTTAATTTAGCAACCCATTTCGCTGGTTCCCAATATTGTACCTGAGAATCGTGTAAACCTGTTGAAATATATAGATTTGGATATGCTTGGGCAACAACATTGTCATAAGGTGAATAGGAAAGCATATAATTATACTGTTTTTTAACATTCGGGTTTCCCCATTCATCATATTCGCCAGTCGTCAATGGTATGGTTTCATCTAACATGGTTGTTACTACATCTACAAACGGCACTTGCGCGATAACTCCGTTATACAAATTTGGTGCCATGTTTATAATAGCACCCATCAAAAGTCCTCCAGCAGAACCGCCTTCGGCATATAAATGTTGTGTTGAGGTATAGTTCTCATCAATCAAAAATTGAGAACAATCAATAAAATCGGTGAAGGTGTTTTTCTTTTTCATCAGTTTTCCGTCTTCATACCATTGACGACCTAAATCTTCGCCACCACGAATGTGAGCAATGGCATAAATAAATCCTCTATCTAAAAGCGATAATCGCACAGATGAAAAATGACAATCCATAGTCACACCATAAGAACCATACCCATATAACAACAACGGGTTCTCTCCATTCTTAGTCATTCCCTTTTTATATATCATCGAGATTGGTACTTTGATACCGTCTTTTGCGGTTGCCCAAATTCGTTCTTCTTTGTAATTTTTTTTATCAAATTTTCCACCCAATACTTCTTGTTCTTTTAAAACAGTCTTCGCTTTGGTTTTCATATTGAAATCAATAACTGATGCTGGTGTTCCTAGGGATTGATATCCATAACGCAGAATTTCAGTATCAAAATCAAGATTGGTTGTTGTGTAAGCCATATAGGTTTCGCTACCAAAAGGCAAATAATATTCCTCTCCGCCCCAAGGCATAATCCGGATGGTATTCAATCCATTAAAACGTTCGGAAATAACTAAGTACTCTTTGAAAATATCAATGTCTTCCAATAAAACAGCTTCTCTGTGTGCAATTACATCAACCCAATTTTCCTTAGAAGTGGCATATTCAGCTGTTTTCATCAACTTGAAATTGGTTGCTTTATCTTTATTGGTCACTATATAAAAATGGTCTTCAAAATGTGATATCGAGTATTCTAAACCGCGTGTTCTTTTTTGAAATACTTTGAATTTTGCATCTGGTGTTGCTGACAAAACAGTTTGATATTCGATTGTCAACGTGCTACTGGAATTGATAATCAAATATTTCTTGGACTTTGATTTATAAACTGAGACATCGAAAGTTTCATCTTTTTCAAAATAGACTAAGCTGTCTTTGTCTGCAGTTGTGCCCAATTTGTGTTTATAGATTTTATCGGAACGAAGTGTTACTTCATCGTTTCTAGAATAAAACAAGGTCTTGTTATCACTTGCCCAAGTTGCACCGCCAGTCGTGTTTTCAATCTTTACAGGTAGTAGTTCGCCTGTGATTAAATTTTTGATTTGAATAGTATATTGTCGTCTCGAAACGGTGTCAACTCCAAATGCGCACATCGTATTGTCATCGCTGATGCTTAAACCCGCTATGTTGAAATAGGTAAACCCTTTTGCCATTTGGTTGCAATCAAACAGAATTTCTTCTTTGGCATCCAAACTTCCTTTTTTGCGGGAATGGATTGGGTAATCATTTCCTTTTTCAAATCGTGTGATATAGAAATAACCATTGTAGAAATAGGGAACCGACTCGTCATCTTCCTTGATTCTGGTTTTCATTTCGTTGAATAAATCTTTTTGAAAAGCAGTAGTATGTGCCGTTGACTGCTTGTAATAGTCGTTCTCTTGATTGAGGTAATCAATCACTTCGGGGTTTTCTCTTTGGTTTAACCAATAATAATTATCGGTGCGGACGTGTCCGTGTGTTTCCAAAGTGTGTGGAATTATTTTGGCTACTGGTATTTTTAATAAGGTTTCAGGCATTTATTATATTTTGGTAACTTTACAAAAATAACCTTTCTTTCGGATACTGGTTTACCTTCAATAGGAAGTTATGCACTTAGAAATTAACATTTACCCGTTTGGTGTACTTATTTTTAAGGTCAATTATTGGGAAAGTGCTTTGAGGTTATTTATTATTGGATTTCATGATGCGTTGTTAGCGTTTTCCCATGCATGAATGTTCTTTTCCCATGCGTTATTGTTGTTTCTAGCTGCGTTACTAGATTCTGTGAACGCTAAGAATGATTCTTGAGGATATAAATTATTCAAAAAACATGGGACTTATGTAACTAACTTATTTTAAAGTGTAATCTTTTTTGGTTTATATAACCTCTACTTTGTATTCATGAAATTATTTATCAAATATATGATTAGCAATCGTTGTAAAATGGTTGTAAAAGAAGTGCTAAATGAGTTAGATCTTCATTTTGTGTTTGTAGATTTGGGTGAAATTGATGTCATGGAAGATTTGACTGCTGAGCAATTAGTATTACTCAAAAAAGCATTGCTTGAAGCAGGACTTGAACTTATGGATGACAAGAGAGGGATGTTGATTGAAAAAATTAAAAATGTGATTATTGAAATGGTTCATAGGTCTGATGAGGTAATTAAAATAAATTTTTCAGATTATTTAAGCGAAAAATTGAATTTTGATTATACTTATATGTCTAATGTTTTTTCGGAAGTGCAAGGCATTACCATTCAACAATTCATCATTAATCATAAAATTGAACGCATCAAAGAATTGATATTGTATAACGAAATGAACTTAACTGAGATATCTTTTAAGTTAAATTATAGCAGTGTATCACATTTATCGAGTCAGTTTAAAAAGGTTACTGGGCTTTCGCCAAGTGTTTATAAACAACTGAAAGATAAAAAACGCATTGCTATTGAAGAAATTTAAATAAAAAAAATCTATATAATGCCTACAAAAACACCTGAAGAAAGAGCTAATTTTGAGACACTAGTTGCCTTTGAAAAGTTAGGAAGTCTTTCGTCACTCATCGTTGAAACGGCTGAAATGGCAATAAAATCGCTTACTCTTGATGGGGTTATTAGCTCGTGGAATATTGGCGCTGAAAAGATTTATGGTTATAAGGATTTCGAAATTATTGGGAAACATAACAGCGTATTAATCCCTTCGGATTATAATAAGGTCTTTGAAGAACTGACAGAGCAGTTTAAAACTGGTCAAACTATTCATCACTATGAAACCAAAAGCGTTAGAAAAGATAAAACCGTAATCGATATAAGTCTTTCTTTCTCGCCAATTAAAGATGAAAATGGCAAAATCATTGGCACGGTTACCTTAGACCGCGATATTACAAAATCGATTACCGCTGATAAAGAGCAGAAGTTTCAAATTCAAGAAAAAGAGAAACGTGCTGATGAATTAATCGTTGCTAATAAGGAATTAATTTTTCAGAATGAAGAAAAAGAAAAGCGTGCTGCCGAATTAATTGTTGCCAATGAGGAACTTCTGTTTCAGAATGAAGAAAAAGAAAAACGTGCAGCTGAGTTAATCATTGCCAATAAAGAATTGGCATTTCAAAACCAAGAAAAAGAAAAAGGCGCTGCGGAATTAATTGTTGCCAATAGAGAACTTGATTTTCAAAACAAAGAAAAGGGAAAACGTGCTGATGAGCTATTAATTGCCAATGAAGAACTCTTGTTTCAGAATGAGGAAAAAGAAAAACGTGCTGCAGAATTAATTATTGCCAACAAAGAACTTGCTTTTCAAAATCAAGAAAAAGAAAAACGTGCTGCAGAATTAATCATTGCGGATATAGAGCTTGATTTTCAAACTAAAGAAAAAGACAAACGAGCCGACGAATTAATTATTGCCGATATAGAACTTAACTTTCAAAACAAAGAAAAAGAGAAACGGAAAATTGAAAATAAAGAGCTTGAAGCTTTTAGCAACTCTCAAAAAGAAGCGTTAGAATATGCTCGAAGCCTTATTGAAGCCAGTAGAGATCCATTGATTACGATAAGTAACGAAGGAAAAATTACCGATGTTAATGAAGCCATGGTAACTGTAACAGGTGAATTAAGAGAAAAATTGATTAACTCCGACTTTAAGGATTATTTTACTGAACCACAAAAAGCCAGTGAGGTCTATAAAGAAGTTTTCTCAAAAGGGTTTGTGATTGATTATCCGCTAACGATCATTGACGGGGAGTTGACTGATGTGCTCTTTAATGGTTCTGTATATAAAGATGAAAAAGGCAATATTATGGGGGCTGTAATTGTAGCTCGTGATATTACCGAACAAAAAAGAATAGCCGGAGAATTAATGCAGTCCAAAATAGCTGCCGAATTAGCCACTACCATTGCCGAAGAAGCCCAAACCAAAGCAGAAATTGCCACACAAATAGCGGAAGATTCGGTCAAATCAAAACAACAATTTTTATCGAATATGAGTCACGAGATTCGTACTCCGATGAATGCGATTATTGGTTTTACCAAAGTAGTTTTGAAAACAGAATTGACCGCAAAACAAAAAGAATACCTTCAAGCCATCAAAATTAGTGGTGATGCACTGATTGTGCTAATAAATGATATTCTTGATTTAGCCAAAGTTGACTCTGGAAAAATGACTTTTGAGCAATTTCCGTTCAAATTGTCGTTGTCTTTATCAGCGATGCTTCATTTGTTTGAGACTAAAATTCATGAGAAAAATTTAAAATTGATAAAAGAATATGATAAAAGAATTCCTGAAGTATTGCTTGGTGATTCAGTTCGTTTGCATCAAATAATATTAAATTTAGTAAGCAATGCAGTGAAGTTTACTTCAGAAGGAGTAATCACGGTAAAGACGTTGTTACTAAAAGAAACACCAGAAGATGTAACCATAGAATTTGCTGTTACTGATACTGGAATTGGAATTTCTGTTGATAAACTGGAAACCATTTTTGAAAACTTTCAGCAAGCTTCCAGCGGAACATCAAGATTATTTGGCGGAACGGGTTTAGGATTGGCCATTTCAAAACAATTAGTAGAAAATCAAGGTGGTCAAATTAGTGTTAAAAGTAAGTTGGAAGTTGGTTCTACTTTTAGTTTTATTTTAACTTTCCAAAAAACAGATGAATTGGCAGAAATTGAAAATGAAATCATTATCGAAAATTTGGAAGCAAATAATATCAAAGTCCTAGTGGTTGAAGATATTGCACTAAATCAATTACTAATGAAAACCTTGTTGGATGATTTTGGCTTTGAAAGAGATATTGTAAGCAATGGAAAAATTGCAATCGAAAAATTAAAAACCAATGTATACGATGTCATTTTAATGGACTTGCAAATGCCGGAAATGAACGGTTTTGAAGCTACAGAATACATTAGAAAAACCATGAAGTCTAACATTCCTATTATTGCTTTAACAGCTGACGTTACTACTGCGGATTTAGCCAAATGCAAAGCTGTAGGCATGAACGATTATGTTTCTAAACCTGTTGATGAACGGTTATTGTTTAAAAAAATCATAGGATTAGTCAAAAAACCATCACTGGCAGACGACATTGAAATAAATACCGCCATCAAAACCAAATGTACTGACTTACAATATCTAATAACACGAACTAAATCAAATCCAGAGCTGATGATGGAAATGATTTCACTATATTTGGAACAAACTCCACCTTTAATTAGTGCTATGAAAAATAGCTTGAAGGAAAAAGATTGGGAGACATTACAAGCAATAGTTCATAAAATGATTCCGTCATTCTCTATAGTGGGGATTAATTCCAAGTTTGAAGATATGGCAAAAAAAATAAATGAATATGCTAATGCCAAAAATCAAGTTGAAGATATAGAGACTATGGTACTAGAACTCGAAATGGTTCTGTCTCAAGCGTGTTTGGAACTCGAAGAAGAGTTTAATAATATAAAAAAAATAAAAAAATGAATACTATTCAAAAAATAAAAATTTTCCTTGTAGATGATGATGCCTTATTTTTAAAAAATTTAGAAATTGAATTTTTACAGCAGGGCGATTTTAGTATCGAAACGTACGCAACTGGTGAATTATGTGTAAAAAATTTAACCAATAATCCAGATGCGATTATTTTAGATTACCACTTAGATGGTATTGATAAAAAAGCCATGAACGGTATGGAAACGTTGGACAAAATAAAAAGATTCAATCCTGATATTCCTGTAATTATGCTATCTAGTCAGGATAAAATTGATGTTGCTATTGATTGTATGCACCACAAAGCATTTGACTATGTGGTAAAAAGTGAAACGTCTTTCCATCGATTAAAAAAAATCCTCAACACCATTTTCGAACTAAAAAAGATGAAGAAAATAGTAAATTGGTACATGGAAAGGAGTTAAAAACTCATCTTCTTTAAAGTTTCCAAAACATATTCGTGCATCACTTGTCTATAATCAAGATGGGTAACCATTCTTAGTTTTCCTTTGGCTAATAAACTAATAGAAATTCCTTTTTGTTTTAGTTTTTCAATAATTTCTTTATCATCAATTTTTGGGTCTACAGAAAAAACAATAATATTCGTTTCTACAGGTTCCACTATCGAAACCCAATTACATTTTTCTAATTGTTGACCTAACTCTTTTGCTCTGCGGTGGTCTTCTTCCAGCCGATTAATATTGTTTTGCAAAGCATAAATTCCAGCTGCTGCCAAATAACCGGATTGTCGCATGTTGCCCCCAAATATTTTTCGGATTCGCAATGCTCGATGCATCGTTTCTTCGTTAGCTAGCAAAACCGAGCCAATTGGTGCGCCTAATCCTTTAGAAAAACAAACAGAAATAGTGTCAAACAATTCGCCAAATTGCTTTGGTTGTTGTTTTTTAGCCACCATTGCATTCCACAAACGTGCACCATCAAGATGGTATTTCAAATTATGGTTAATGCAAACTTGTTTTATTTTTTGAAGTTCTTCAATTTCATAACAAGCACCTCCTCCTTTGTTAGTAGTGTTTTCAATACCAACCATTTTTGACATTGGTGTATGATAAAATTCAGGATCATTGATTCCTTCTTTCACTTGTTCAGCGGTTATTATTCCGCGTTTTCCATCTAATAAATTAAAATTAACTCCGCTATTTGATGATGCTCCACCCGACTCATACAAATGAATGTGAGACCATTTATCACAAATTATTTGATCACCTGGATTTGTATTTAATTTAATAGCGGTTTGGTTTGCCATTGTTCCAGTTGGAAAAAATAACGCCGCTTCCATTCCAAATAAATCGGCTACCATTTTTTCAAATGCATTAACGGTTGGATCCTGTTTGAATACATCATCACCTACTTTTGCATTGAACATTACTTGAAGCATTTCAGGTGTTGGTTTAGTAACGGTATCACTAATTAAATTAATTTCCATATATTTTTTATTTTTGATAGAGACAAGACAATGTCTTGTCTCTACGGAATAATTATCTATTTTTGCGATTACAAAACTACATTATTTATGACAAATACCGAACAAATAAAAGGTATTGTGGAGCGCCTTGGTGCGTTGAGGAGGTATCTTTGACATTGATGCCAAGCTTATAGAGATTACTAACGAAGAAGAAAAAACTTTTGCACCTGATTTTTGGAACAATGCAAAAGCTGCCGAACTTATTGTTCAAAATTTACGCTTCAAGAAAAAATGGGTCGAAGATTTTGAGAAAGGTACTGCGATGGCCGAAGAACTTCAAGTTATTTACGAATTTTTCAAGGAGGGTGATATTTCTGAAGCGGAACTTGATGCACATTACGAGCTTACTAATACTCACATTGAAAATTTAGAATTTCGAAACATGCTTTCAGATGAAGGCGATAGTTTGAGCGCTGTAGTTCAAATTACCGCTGGTGCAGGAGGAACAGAAAGTTGTGATTGGGCTTCGATGCTGATGCGAATGTACATGATGTGGGGCGAAAAAGAAGGTTATAAAATCAAAGAACTCAACTTTCAAGAAGGCGAAGTTGCCGGGATTAAAACCGTGACTTTAGAATTTGAAGGCGAGTATTCATTTGGATATTTAAAAGGTGAAAACGGTGTGCATCGTTTGGTGCGTATTTCTCCTTTTGATAGCAATGCAAAGCGTCATACTTCGTTTGCTTCTGTTTATGTATATCCTTTGGTTGATGACAGTATTGAAATTGACATCAATCCTGCCGACATTGAAATTACAACTTCGCGTTCGAGTGGCGCTGGTGGACAAAATGTAAATAAGGTTGAAACCAAAGTACAATTGGTTCACAAACCCACAGGAATACAAGTACAATGTTCTGAAACGCGTTCGCAGCAAGATAACAGACAACGAGCTTTGCAAATGCTTCGTTCCCAATTGTATGAAATTGAATTAAAAAAGCAACAAGCACAACGTGCCGATATTGAAGCTGGGAAAATGAAAATTGAATGGGGTTCACAAATTCGAAATTATGTGATGCAACCCTATAAATTGGTCAAAGATGTACGCACAGGGCACGAAACCAGCGATGTTGATGGTGTAATGAATGGCAATATTGATAAATTCTTAAAAGCGTATCTAATGATGATGGGACAGAAGGAAGAGTAAGCAGTGATCAGTGTTCTGTTAAAACTTAGCATTAGGTTTTTTAATTCCAATTTACTTTATTTGATATAATCAAACAAACTATTATGAAATCATTCTCCATTCAGGAAATAAACGATGTTTTACAAGGTGAAATCGTTGGTGCAACTTCGCATAAAATAACCGCTCCAGAACAACTGGAAGCGGCATCTGAAACCGAAATTTCTTTTATTGGCAACAAAAAATACGAGAAATTTTGGGCAACATCAAAAGCTTGTGTAGCAATTGTTAATCTGGATATTGCTATTGCGCCTGGAGAAAATCGTGCTTTTATAAAAGTGAAAAATGCTGATTTGGCTATGTCTCAAGTATTAGGACTCTTTGCTCCTGCTACGCCAGTATTTGAAGTTGATATTCATTCAACAGCTATAATTGATGAAACGGCTTCAATAGGAAAAGGAACTCGAATCGGTGCTGGTAGTTATATTGGACCTAATGTAATACTAGGAGAAAATGTTACTATTTATCCAAATGTTACCATTCTGGACGAATGCACCATTGGAAACAACAGTGTTGTTTGGCCTGGTGCAGTTATGCGTGAACGTTGTCACGTGGGAAGTAACTGTATTTTGCATCCCAATTGTACCATTGGTGCTGATGGTTTTGGATTTAGGCCTTGCCCAGAAAAAGGTTTGGCTAAAATTCCTCAAATAGGGAATGTAATCATTGGTAACTGGGTAGAAATTGGCGCTAACTCCAGCGTTGATAGAGGGAAGTTTAGTTCAACCATACTTGGAGATGGTTGTAAAATAGATAATTTAGTTCAAATTGGTCATAATTCTAAATTGGGTAAATTCTGTATTATGGCAGGAAATTCTGGTTTAGCTGGTTCGGTTACTTTAGGAAATGGCGTAATTATTGGTGGAAGTGCTTCTATAAAAGACCACTTGACTATTGGTGATGGTGCTATTGTTGGTGCTGGATCTGGAGTTGCTGCCGATGTTGAAGCTGGAAAAGTTGTTCTAGGTTATCCTGCAGTTGATGCTAGAGATGCGCTTAAACAATGGGCAATTTTAAAAAGATTAGTCAGAGATTCTAAATAAATATTTTATTGACAAAATAAATGACTTATATTTGCACTAAGGATTCCGAAAGGAAGTTACACCTTACCTCATTAGCCGTCCGCTCCAGGTCGGCTTTTGTATTTTATAAAAGGGCATAACTTATAAAAATTACACCCTTTTTTATTTACAAACATTTTTTTTATTGCATATTACCCGCACCTACAGTTTTAGAAGTGTCACTGACATTTGCTTCTTTTCTGTTAACTATAATATCTTTAACCATTTCGTTATCGCCTAACACAAGTTGGATTCCTGTTCTTTTGTATTCATCAATTTCTTCACTTTTGATGACGAGTTTATAAGGACCGCCAACATCTAAATTATCAATACTGAATCTTCCTTTTTTATCAGTTTTAATATCAAAACTAGCATTTGTAGGCAAATGTATAATTGTTATTGTTGCATTTGCAATTGGGGCATCGCCATCGGTTACTTTACCACTCAAAGTTGAAGAAGTAATTTGAGCGGAAACCACTGCTGAAAATAGCACCAAAAATAACATTAATAGTGATTTTATAGTTCTCATATATTTTATATTAGAATGAATATCTTAATCCAAATTGAGCTTGAAATCTTGATGCAAATTGGTCAACAACATACGGAGCTGAGGTTGGTTTTTTAAAAGTATATATTGGATCCCCAGTAGCAACTCCTCCTAAATTCCCTGATTTAGTTAAACCAATACTAGTTGTTGAGTTAAAGGTGTTTGGAACAAAATAGCTTCTTCCCCAATCTTTGTTAATCATATTTCCAACATTGATAATACTAATGGAGAACTGAAAACTTTGAGTTTCTGTTAATTTAAATTCATCCATAATTCTCATATCTGTTTGGATATTCCACGGTGTAAAGTCACCGTTTCTTTCGGTGAATTTTCCCCTTCTGCTTTTCAAATAATCGTTGTTATTTATGAAACTTTCATAATCGGCAACTTGTTGAGCCGCAGTAGCTGATGGAGCACCGGCGCTATTAACCCCAATATATTGAGAAGCTTCGGCAACATCTTTAAATATATATGCTAGTCCTGCTGCTTGTCCAGTTCCTGCAATACTAGAATTTACAAATCCCCAAGTAAATGGATTTCCAGATTGAGCGTTGAAAAATACGTTAGCAGATAGGGTGTGTTTTTTAGTCAAATTAACAGCATAACCAATATTAGAAACCACTCTGTGCTTAATTTCAAAATTTGAAGTGGCTAATTTTGGATCATTCGGCGTTAATGATTGATTCAATTGATAGTTGCTTTCCATTGAATTTCGAATACCGTTGCTAATGTCTTTTGCATTACCGTAAGTATATGCCACCATAAAATTTAATCCAAAATCATATGTTTTTGTAACCATTTCAGTTAAGCTATATCTGTATCCTTGATTTGTATTTGATAACAAATAAGCATTAGAAAAGGCAGGATTTATATTGCTTGAATAGATTGGCATTTCATGGTTTACATCATAAGAGAAGTAAGTTGGATTATCCGTTTTATTTACTTGTTGAAATTGTAAATCTTTAATAACTTTTGTGTAAATACCCTCAGTAGTAAATTTATATCCTTTAACAGTATAATCAACTGCTAAAGAGCTTCTTAAAATTTGAGGCATTTTAAAGTTATTATCAATCAAATCGGCTTGAATTTTTGGAGTAGTATCGTGGTATCCTACCAAACCTCCCGAAGCTAATGGATCTCCCAATGCTGTAACTTGAGCAACTGTTAAGTTATTTCTATCGAAACTACCATACCCAACTCCGTCATTATAATAAGCATATCCCAACCATGCAAAAGGAATTCTTCCTGTAAAGACTCCTGAACCACCTCTTAGCACAATTGATTTGTCATCAACTACGTTATATGTAAAACCAACTCTTGGAGATATTGCTACTGAACTAAAGAAGTTGTTTTTAATATCGCCTAAATGAGTATAGGTATAGGTATTTCCGTAATTGGGGTCAACAGGAGATGCTTGAACCTGAGAACTTAAGTTAGGTTTATTAGGTAAATCAGTGTAATCAAATCTAACTCCAAAAGCTAATTTCAATTTGTTTCCTATTTTAACTTCATCTTGCACATAAGCACTATACATGTTTACATTAAATTTCGCATACGGATTATTGAAAATTTGATCTCGAGTTGAACCATCAAATGCATAAGTCCCTCTAACTCTTGAAGGCATTGAAGCATAAAAATCAGCTAAAGTTTTGTATGAAACTCTACCGTTTAAGGCATTTACAAAACCATAATTTATATCATAAAACTCATTATGTGTTCCAAATAATAAAGTGTGATTTCCAATTTTATAGGTTAAATTATCTGTAATCTCAGTGGTGTTTTGTTTCATATTAAAGACAGTTGCTTCTCTATCATTTCCTAGTAAAATTGTACCCCCATTATAACCAATTTCTACTTGAGGAAACATAGAATTATTTGAGGTTGGTTCACGATAATCCTTAATACTTGAATATCCAGCTATAAAAGAGTTTGACCATTTACTATTAAAACGGCTTTTGAATTCTAATACCGTACTTATAGCAGTATTCTTTTGAATAAAATCCATACTCGCAAACCTAAAGTTTTTAGAGTCTCTTTCTAAATTAGATGCTTCCCCAAAAACAGTATTATTTCTAATAGACAAGGAATATTTATTATTTATTTTCCAATCAATTTTATTGAATATCTTTTTACTATTTGAATAATTATTAGATGAATTAAACTTACCTACATTCAAACCATATTTTGTTGATACAAAATCAGAAATTGCTTGAGCAGTTGGATTATCTACTAATGAAGAAACAGTTCCATTAGCATCCACATCTCCAGCATTATAAAATAAAGGGTCTGTTCTTTTAGTATATTCAGCATTAGTAAAGAAAAATAACTTGTCCTTTACTATTGGGAAACCTAATCTAAACCCAGTTTGGTAATCTTCAAATGCACTCGGCATTTTTGCACCATCACCCGCATTATTAGGTCCCGTAATGGCAGCATTTCTTCCATAACTATATACAGAACCTGAAACTTTATTGGTACCACTTCTAGTAACGGCATTTACACTTCCTCCCAAAAAGTTTCCAAGTTTTACATCATAAGGAGTTATATAAACTTGTACATCTTGAATAGCATCTAAACTTATCGAGTTAGTTCTCGTACTACTTCCTGGCATGCCCGAAGTTCCTGACTGTCCTCCTAATGATGAACTAAAACCAATCGCATCGTTGTTGATAGAACCATCTATAGTAACGTTGTTGTATCTAAAGTTTGTCCCTGCAAATGAATTGTTTGCACTTTGTGGCACTAGTTTGGTAACATCTTGAATTCCTCTGTTAATATTTGGCAAACCATTAATTATTGCTTGTGTAATTTGTGTTCCTCCATTTCTTGCGCTTTTTTTTCCAGTAACACTAACTTCTTGTAATGTGTTAACTTTCTTTGCTAAACTAATAGC
>JAYVNT010000311.1:0-4655 GCA_043758285.1 Flavobacterium sp. | reverse complement strand
ACGAATGGGTTTACCTATCGCTCATTTTGTGGCTTCCACCAATGCTAACGATACGGTTCCGAGATTTTTAGAACACGGAAATTACGATCCAAGACCATCAATCGCTACCATTTCCAACGCGATGGATGTGGGTAATCCAAGTAATTTTATCCGAATTCAGGAATTGTATAACAATGATTTATCCGAATTTGAAAAAGACTTTTCGTCCTATAGTTTCTCCGATGCCGAAACCGAAATCGCAATCAAAGACATTTATAACCGAACCCACTACATCGCCGAACCTCATGGTGCTGTGGGTTATCTTGGGTTGAAAAAAGAAATGGCAAAACAACCTAGTTGTGTTGGTGTGTTTCTTGAAACGGCGCATCCTATAAAATTTTTAGATACTGTTGAACCTTTATTGGGATTGAAATTACCAATTCCAACGCAGATTGAAAGTGTTTTGGGTAAAGAGAAAGTGCGTACTAAGATTAAGACGTATGAGGAGTTTAAAGCGTTTCTTGATTAAAAAAAATGATGTTTAAACTCAAAAAAAGAGCTGAAATATATTAAAAATAAACGGATTTTCTGTACTTTAGTTCCCATCATTTAAACCGCTATACCATGGAAGAAAATCCGAACGAAGACCAATTTTTAGACAAATACACTAAAGAAAGGGTTGAAAAAGGAATCACTGACCTATTAGAAGAAAAAGAATTAAAAATTCAATGGTATAAAGAACTAGCCGAGAATGAGTCAGCGCAAAACTTTTTTAAAAGATATCAGCCACACTCAATCGAATCATTTATTGATGGTTATATCACTTATAGATTCTTTGCGCACCGTTATGCAGACATGTATAGTCAAAAGGCAGAGGAAAAAAGAAGCCGTTGGATAAACAAGGCACACGAGCATTTAAAATACATTCAACAAAAAAAATTATTTGACTTGCAATGTCTTTGGCGTGCAGAACAAATCCAATTGGAAGGAATTGAAATATGTTATGATTTTGAAATTTGGAGCGAAAATATCCTTAACTGTCCCTTTTTAGAACCTATCAACAAAGATGATATTAAACAATATCAATCATTTTTATTGCAAAACGAGGAATATTATGAATTTGATTTCTACGGTTCTCAAGATTATGATGAAATAAAAGCGGAATACTTAGAATCGGACGACCACGATGGCGCCATGCCCGAATGGTATGAATACCACAACTTGGTAACCGGCAACAGCTCCAAGCTTTTGCTTCCTGACCTTCGTGGCGAAAAAGAAGAATTTTACAGATCCTTCACTTTTAAAAAAAATAGTGAAGAAGCCTTGAAAGCGGAACCAAAAGTTATTGATATGCGTCCATCCTTAAATTGGCACGACAAACAAGATGCCGATTTCTTTATAAAAACTTTTCATGACCGTGATACCCAAATAAAGTTTGATAATTACAACGATGACAGCAGATCCGGAAGAAATCAGGATATAGAAATTGATTCTTTAATTTATGACATGATTGAACAGGAAGAAACCATACCTATAGAAGCGCACTATGATTTTGTAGAAGCTCTCAAGAAAGCATACGTAAAATTTAAGAACAATAAAATTGCCGAACACCTGCCACTAGCGCATGAGCAATACTTGTTCAATAAAAAGATGGGGTTTGAAACAGATCGTGATAGACCCGATGATACCAGCATAAAAGACATATACATCAAACAGATTCTTGACGGACGTGAAGCCAACGGCGAACCACGAGATTTAAATTTTTAAATTAGTCCCCATCAATTAAATCACTATACCATGGAAGAAAATCCGAACGAAGACCAATTTTTAGACAAGTACACCAAAGAAAATGTAGAAAAGGGTATTAATAAACTACTAGAAGAAAAAGAATTAAAAATACAATGGCACAAAGAAATAGCCGAAAACCCATCGATTCAAACCTTTTTTGAAAACTACAACCCCAATTCTGTAAAATCGTTTATTGACGGGTATATCAATAAAAAATACCAAGTGCACAGCCATGCCGACATGTTTAGCCGCATGGCAGAAGAAAAAAGAAGCCAATGGATTAACAAAGCACACGAGCACCTGGGTTATATACTCCAAAAAAAACTGTTTGACCTGCAATGCTTGTGGCGGGCAGAACAAGTGCAATTAGAAGATGTTTCTATTTCTTGGGATTTTTACATGTGGAAAGACAATATTATGAATTGCCCGTTTCTAGAACTCATCACAAAAGAAGACATTGAACAGTATCAAGCCTTTTTACAGCAAGACGAGGAGTACTATGAATTTAACGATATTGATTGTCAAGATTATGACCAAATAAAAGCGGAATATACTGGTCAGGAAGAAGAAGACTATTGTATAATGCCCGATTGGTATGAATACCACAACCTTGTAACGGGCAACAGTTCCTTGCTTTTACTACCCGATACTCGCGGCGAAAAGGAAGACTTTTACATAAGTTTAAGGGATAAAAAAGCACCTAAAGAAATACCACCACCCGCTGCTCCTGTTGCCATTGATCCGAGACCCCATCTAGACTGGTACATCGGAAACGATACTGATTTTTTTGTAAAAACTTTTGAAGACCGAGTAACGCAACTAAAGTTTGAAAATTATAAAGAAGGTCACAGGGTAGGTCGTAGTCATGACATTGATTATGATATTCTTTTTATGGATATGCTCCAAGAAGAAGAAAACATCCCGGTAGAAGCGGATTATGATTTTAAGGAAGCGGTCAAAAAGGGCTTTATAAAATTTAGAAACAATAAAATTGCCGAACACCTTCCGCTGGCGCATGAGCAATATCTTTTCAATAAAAAAATGGGATTTAAAACAGAGTATGAAAGGGACAGTTTTAGCGACTTCCGGAAACGGTATACAGAAAATATTCTTGACGGACGTGAAGCCAATGGCGAACCACGCGATTTTAATTTTTAAAAAAGCCCTAAAACTTTGGTTTAAATAAATAAAATAAACGCTGCTTTGTCATTCCGAGGCACGAGGAACCTCATCAAATAGTGCAGCGATGCTTCCTTTGTAAGGATGACAAGTTTGGGGAATTATGCGGATTTATTTCGTCATAAACCCAACTTTATATCACCATTTGTCAAATCAACCCGTTTGCAAACCATCACTCAAAAACAAACTGTACCTCTGCCCTTTTTGACGGTTCTATAATGGCGGTTGCCGTAAGCTCGCGCCCGTCGGGGTGCAGCGCTTTTAGGGTTAGCTTGCCATCAGGCAGGTTTTGCCAGCGTATTTCGCCTTTAGTTTTGGTAATGCGGTTTTTTATTTTTTTCTTTTTGGCGGCAGCTGTTGCCGTAACTATCACACCCTCTATAGGTTTTTCGTTAGCATCAACCACCCGTACCCGCAGTGCCATGGTGCGAACGCCTCCCCCAGTAAGCTTATTGATGCTCATAAAACTGTTGAAAAACGGTGGATTGGTAATGGCATAAACCGCCATAGCGCTTTCAAGTTGGTTTCTGACCAAAAGCCGGGTATCGTTCATCAATTTTTTGGCCGCCGCACGGCGTTTGCCGTTATTCTGTCTGGTTTGAAACGGTTCGTCGGTAATGGTGTCAAATGCGGCTAATGCTGCATCGAAAGCCGCTAGCTCTACAGCCGTTACACCATAAGGCGCAAGCAGTGCAATTAGCGATTGCGCATGGCTCGATACCCGTTTTGCCACCCCTATCAGTTCTAAATCGGTTAGGTATTTCACTTTCGTTAGGGTGCGGTTCACCTCTTCTGTCGCCGTTGTGCCTGGGTTGAAGGTATGATACGCTTTCAATGCCGAGATGTGTTTCCACAGTGCGTCTATCAGCTCATTTCGCGTATCTTGCTTATCTTTTGCAATGCCCGTGTTATTTCTATCTACAGTAGCAAAGTCTTGAATCAATTGTTGATAATTAGTATTAATAATTAAAAATGTATTTTTTAAATGCAATACTGTATCAATAAAAATTTGATTATTTTTGTAAAAAGAATTAATTATATTAAATAATTCTAAATATTTATTATCATTATTTGTCATTTGTTTTAATAATATTAAAATATAAATTATATAAAATAGTTATATATATTTATAACAACAAATATAATAAATATATTTAAAATAATGTTTAATGTTTAAAAAATGATATTTAATATTTAAAAAATGATGTTTAATCTTTAACAAATAATATTTGATGTTTAACAAATTATGTTTAATTTTTAACAAATAGTATTTGATGTTTAACAAATAATGTTTAATTTTTGATAAATGATATTTAATGTTTGATAAATAATGTTTGATGTATAATAAATAGCATCTGACATACACTAAAAACCTATTCTTTGTACCAATAAGGCAATCCATCACATCACGATACTAAAACCGGAATAAGGCAAAGTTAATAGCAAAAACCACTTTGGCACAAAAATTGTTTTTAAGCAGTAAGATTAAAAAAAGAACCTATTTTTGTAACTAAACCAACCATCCCATGAAAAAAATTACTTCCCTCCTTGCCCTATTCCTTATCGTTGCTGCTTGTGGTGTGCGCCAAACCAGAGATTTAGTATCTTCAGGCGAGTATGATGCCGCTATTAAAAATGCCGTTGACGGGCTTCGTGGCAACAAGAATGCCAAAGGAAAACAAAGCTATGTGTACTTACTTGAAGAAGCG
>JAYVNT010000310.1:0-4667 GCA_043758285.1 Flavobacterium sp. | reverse complement strand
TATCTAGCCGTGTCACAATTTGGCAACTTTGTCTTGTTTATTAATTAGTATTTATCAAAGGTAATTTTATTATATTTGAATTTGAAACAAAGATATGAGCCGTTTCTGACAATTGAGAATTTTGTTGTAAGTTCACGTTTCGCAAGAATTTTTATCTTTAACAGAAAATAATTCGTTCCGACCCCGACAGCTATCGGGACGCTACTTCGAGAACGCGGAACATGATAAATTTTCGATAAATCCAAAAAGCTTACTTTTGGAAACGGAAATTAAGGAACCACATGAAAGACATCCAAACTCAAGCAGATTTATACTTACTGGTTGATGAATTCTACAAAAAACTGCTTTCGGATGAATCGATACGTTTTATTTTTACGGATGTTGTCAAAATAAAAATAGAAGAACATCTGCCAATTTTAGTTGTATTTTGGTCGCAAGCTATATTGGGAACTGGTGGTTATGTCAAGAATTTAACCCAAATTCATTTAGACATCAACGCTAAAGAGCGTCTTACTCCGGAATTATTCAACATTTGGCTTAGCCATTTTTATGCTACTGTTGACAAAAACTTCAAAGGCGAAAAAGCGGAACAAATAAAAACCCAAGCATTGAGCATTGCCACAATAATGCAGATAAAAATAGCGCAAGAAAAAGCATAAAAAATGTGATTTTCATAATTTAAGCAACTGATATTGGAAAAATTCATAATTCAGTTCTGTTTCTTTACATTTTAATACCATTTAATAGCTTTTATTTCTAATTTCGCATTGAATTATTATGAAGCATATGAACATAAAAATAACCGGTTCTGGAAGTTATATTCCAACTGAAATAGTATCTAATAAAGATTTTGCCGAACATCTTTTTTTGAATGATGATGGAACACCTTTTCCGCATCCGAATGATGTTGTTGCTGAAAAATTTTTAGAAATAACCGGTATTCATGAACGTCGTTACGTTACTGACGATTTACAAACTTCGGATATTGCTTTTATTGCTGCCAAAAGAGCGATAGAAAATTCTAAAATTGACGCTGAGACCTTAGACTATATCATCTTTGCACATAACTTTGGCAATGTTAGAAAAGGAGCTATTCAAACCGATTTGGTTCCGAGTTTAGCCACCAGAGTCAAGTTTGATTTGCGTATAAAAAACCCAAAATGTGTTGCTTATGACATGCTTTTTGGTTGCCCGGGTTGGCTTGAAGGTGTTATTCAGGCGCAAGCATTTATCAAAGCTGGAATGGCAAAAAAATGCTTGGTTATAGGAGCGGAAACCCTTTCCCGCGTGGTAGACATGCACGATAGAGATTCTATGATTTATTCTGACGGAGCTGGGGCAACTGTCATTGAAGCTACTGATGATGCTGGCGGTATATTAGCTCACGAAACGGCCACTTTCACTTATGATGAAGCGTATTATTTATTCTTTGGAAATTCTTTTAATAAAACCCACGATCCTGATGTACGCTACATCAAAATGCACGGAAGAAAAATTTATGAATTTGCTTTAAGTAATGTTCCAAAAGCGATGAAGGAATGTCTTGACAACAGTGGCGCTACAATTGGTGATGTGAAAAAAATTCTAATTCATCAGGCCAATGAAAAAATGGACGAAGCTATTGTGCAACGTTTTTATAAATTATACAACCAAACGATGCCTGACGGAATTATGCCCATGAGCATTCATAAATTAGGTAATTCAAGTGTGGCAACCATTCCTACTTTATACGATTCGCTGGTTAGAGGTGAAATCGAAAATCAAAGTTTACACAAAGGCGATGTTATTCTTTTTGCTTCGGTCGGAGCTGGAATGAATGTCAATGCTATCGTATATAAAATGTAGAAAAAAGAAGGAAGCTGTCTTTTCCGCGCAGGCGGAAATCCATTTTGGGAGACAGGCATTTTGGATTCCCGCTTTCGCGGGAAAGACAAAAACTTCGTACCTTCGCAGCCATAACAATCGCAAACATTCATCAATGTACGAGAAGACCTATCCAAGCAAGCGCTTTACTTTAACTTTAGCTTTTCTGCAAAAACACATTCCAACTTCAGAAACCATTTTTGACCTCGGTGTTCCAAATCCGTTTTCAAAAATCATGTCAGCTAATGGCTATACCGTTATCAATACTAAAGGTGAAGATTTGGATAACGACCAAACGGCTTTGCAAAATGAAAGCTATGATGTCTTCACTGGTTTTGAAATTTTTGAGCATTTGTTAAATCCGTATACTATTTTAGAGAATGTAAAATGTGATAAATTATTAATCTCAATTCCGTTGCGATTATGGTTTTCTGCCGCTTATAGAAGTAAAACGGATAAATGGGACCGACATTACCACGAATTCGAAGATTGGCAATTGGATTGGCTTTTGGAAAAAACAGGTTGGAAAATAATTGACCGACAAAAGTTTACTCATCCTGTGAAAAAATTTGGCTTTCGTCCATTACTGAGATATTTCACGCCACGTTATTATATGGTTTATGCAGAAAAAGTGAAATAGAGAATAGAAAAAAGAGAAAAGACTATTTCCCATGAATTACTACATCGTCATTCCATCACACAACGAAGAGAAATTTATTTCATTAACACTACAATCGTTGGTAGAACAAACCGTTTTACCAAAGAAAATAGTTGTGGTTAATGACAATTCAACTGATAAAACCGTAGAAATAGTTATGGCTTTCGCCAAAGATTATCCGATTATTTCATTAGTTAATAAAACTTCAGATGCAATTCATTTGCCAGGTAGTAAAGTCATTCAAGCGTTTCATAAAGGTTTGGAAACATTAGATGAAAATTATGATTTCATTGTGAAAGCAGATGCTGATTTGATTTTTCCAAACAATTATTTTGAAACTATAATATCTCATTTTCAATCAGATGATAAAATTGGAATGGCTGGCGGATTTGCCTATATCGAAAAAAATGGTAATTGGATTTTAGAAAACCTAACGGATAAAGATCATATTCGTGGCGCATTCAAAGCATACAGAAAAGAATGTTTCAAACGAATTGGCGGATTAAAACCAGCTATGGGTTGGGATACCGTTGACGAATTACTCTGCAAGTTTTACAATTGGAGAGTAGTTACAGATGAAAATCTGGAAGTAAAACATTTGAAACCAACTGGCGCGAATTACAATAAAACGGCACGTTACAAACAAGGCGAAGCTTTTTATAGTTTGGGTTATGGTTTTTTTATTACTTGTATTGCATCATTAAAACTAGCCATGCGAAAAGGAAAACCCTTATTATTCATCGATTATATGAATGGGTTTTGGAAAGCCAAATCAACTAAAAAACCACTTTTGGTTACATCTGAACAAGCCAAATTTATTCGAAACTATCGCTGGAAAATGATGAAAAATAAACTATTCAATTGAAAAATATAACAATGTAGCAATCGAGCAAATCCAATTGCTATATTTTCATATTAATTAATTTTCACATTGATAATATCCCTATTTTTGACCATATTTTAAAACCATGATGTTCGTTCGTTATTTATCTCAAATAGGAAAGTATTTTTTGATGATTGCAGAGATTTTCAGAAAGCCTACAAAATGGTCAGTAATGAGAACTTTAATCTTCAAGGAAATTGATGATTTAATCATTGGCTCACTTGGCATTGTAGCCTTTATTTCCTTCTTCGTTGGTGGTGTTGTAGCTATTCAAACGGCTTTAAACTTAACCAATCCTCTAATACCAAAATACCTTATTGGATTTGCCACAAGACAATCAATCATATTAGAATTTGCTCCTACCTTTATCTCCATCATCATGGCCGGAAAAATGGGTTCATTTATTACATCAAGTATAGGAACAATGCGTGTTACTGAACAAATAGATGCACTCGAAGTTATGGGTGTGAACTCATTGAATTATTTAGTTTTTCCAAAATTAATCGCCCTGTTACTTTATCCGTTTTTGATTGGCATTGCTATGTTTTTAGGAATTACAGGTGGTTTTATAGCAAGTGTTTATGGCGGATTTGGTTCTAGTTCTGATTTTATCACTGGTTTACAGCAAGAATTTATCCCTTTTCATATTGCCTATGCTTTTATTAAAACATTTGTTTTTGCATTAATCTTAGCAACCATTCCTTCGTTTCATGGCTATTATATGAAAGGTGGCGCGCTTGAGGTTGGAAAAGCGAGTACGGTTTCTTTTGTTTGGACATCAGTAACCATAATTTTAGTGAATTATATATTAACCCAATTACTTTTAACCTAATGATAGAAGTAAAAAATGTCGAAAAATCGTTTGGAGATTCTAAAGTATTAAAAGGAATCACTACCACTTTTGAAACTGGAAAAACCAACCTAATTATTGGGCAAAGTGGTTCAGGAAAAACGGTTTTGTTGAAAAGTTTACTTGGAATTCACAACCCAGATAAAGGAACAATATCATTTGATGGCAGAATATATACTGACCTTTCAGATAAAGACAAAAGAGAGTTGCGAACCGAAATAGGCATGGTGTTTCAAGGAAGTGCACTTTTTGACAGCATGACTGTGGAAGAAAACGTGGGTTTTCCATTAAAAATGTTTACCGATAAATCAGCCTCTGAAATAAAAGAACGTGTCAATTTTGTAATTAACAGAGTTAATTTAGAAAATGCCAACCTTAAAATGCCTTCAGAATTATCTGGAGGAATGCAAAAA
>JAYVNT010000309.1:0-4684 GCA_043758285.1 Flavobacterium sp. | reverse complement strand
AATTTTTGAAAAAAGCACGCCGCTCTCTTTATAACCCTGCTACATATAGAGCAATAATAGAATTAATTATTCCTTTGAAAGTAAAAATAATTGATTTCAATTAACAATGTTATATTTGTTCTCACACCTTTTTTAAAAATTATTTCAAATTCGCTTTCCCCTCTAAGTGCTAAAACTGTTGGGATTGTTTTTGAACTATAAAATCTTTAAACCATGGCAAAGCAATCAAAAAAAGAAAAAGAAAAAATTGAAGAGGTTATGCACGAATTCAAAGAAGGTACTTTAAAATCCGGTAAGAACGGTGTAGGTGGAAAAGTAGAGAATCCTAAACAAGCAATTGCTATTGCTTTAAGTGAAGCGCACGATGTTAAGGGGAAAAAAGAGGATAGTAAAAAGCCGAATGGTAAAAAGTAATTCATCCGGTTCATAAATATTCCCTTTTTTATAAAATTATCCATATTAATGATGGAGAAGCTACAATTGCTTAAAATAATTTTTAACAATTTAATTAGATTAAAAAAAAATAAAATTAATAGCTTTTGTATTAATCTGTAGGGACACCTATACCTCCGGAAAAAGTATTTTAACAAGATTACGATTCATAATACGGTTAATTAAGTATGAAAAAAGTTTTAAAAGGAATTGGATATTTTCTTCTGGGTATAATGTTTTTATTGCTTCTCATCGTTATATCGCTGCAATCAAAATCGGCGAAAAATTTAATTAGAGAGAAAGTTGTTGCCTATGTGCACAATAAAACGAAAACTACATTTGAAATAGGACGTTTGGATTTCAGTTTCCCGCATTGGGTTGAATTAGACAGTGTGTTAATTCTTGATAAAGCTAATGATACGCTCGTAGCCGGAAAATTAGTGAAAATTGATTTAGATATGGTTGGTCTTCTTCAATCTAAATATATTATAGATAAAGTGGTACTTGACCAAGTTAATATAAATCTTCATAATAAAGGCACAGACAGCAGTTTTAATTATCAATTTATAATAGATGCTTTTAAATCAAAAGGAACGACCCCAAACACAAAAGATACAAGTGCCATAAATTTAAAAATTAAAGATATTTTTGTAACCAATACCGGATTTAAGCAAAATGATTATTTCGCAGGTAATTTAATGGATGTCCGGTTACAAAAAATTCATATAAATATGGACAGTATTAACTTAAAAGATTTAAATGCCAATATAAATGATGTAATGGTTGAAGGATTGAACCTTAAATATCAAATAATAAAACCACAAAAAGCGAGCGGGAAAACTTCTAACCCTCTATTTAAAATAAATAAAGCGATTGTAAAAAACAGTAACATCTATTACGAAAATAAGCCCGATTATTTACTGACCAATAATGCCATAAATTATTTGGAGATTGTGGATTTAAGTAACAAAACTCAAGTCAATAATTACAAGCTCAAATCTATTATACTTAATAACAGTTCTATATTTTTTCAAAATAGAAGCAACAATGAAGTTATTAAAGTTATCAAAGATACTGTCACGGCTATTGCAAATAATATGACAGCTTTAGGCATAATGGTTGATGATATAAATTTACAAAATAATTCTATTATTTATAATAATATATCTCAACCCTCAAAAAATTCCGGCTTAGATCCGTACCATTTAAATTTATCCGCTGTCAAATTAGTAGCTGCTAATACTAGATTTAGTAACGGAAATATTAAAACGCAAGTTAAATCTTTTTCTTTTAATGATAAAAGTGGTTTTAAGATTGATACGCTAAGTGGCTATGTTAGTATGGACAGCGGGACTATAGCTATAAAAAACTTTTTTGCTTCAACTCCTAATTCAAAAATTGAAATGACGGCGATGATTTATCCGGAATCGTTTAGTTCGAGTAATAATAATAAACGGAAACTACCTGACAACGAAATAAGAATCATAAAAACAGTTGTTAGCCAAAAAGATTTGGAATTATTGGCAGATGCAATGTCAGCAAAAAAGTACATAAAACAAATAAATACATTGGGCAATTTTACTGTTGATGCCGATTTAAAAGGCACCGGTGAAAAAATGTATATCCGATCTTTAGCAATTAATACCGTTAAAAATAATGATTTGGTTGTTAATTTATCAGGCGAAGTGTCTAATATCACTGATGTCAAAAAAGTATCCTATAATTTATTTTTAAAAGAATTTTCAGCATCAAAACAATTGATAGAGCCTTATATTCCAAAAAGTAGCCAACCCATAAACCTACCTGAGCGGTTGTCTATAACCGGATTGCTTACCGGCAGTATTAATGATATTAAAACCGATGCTAACGTCAATTCCGCCTTCGGATCAGCAAATTTAAAAGGTACGGTACGTAGTTTTAATAAACCCGAAAAAATGATTTATGATTTAGCCATAAATGCCAAAAACTTAGAAACGGGGAAATGGATTGGCAGGGATTCTATGTTAGGATTGCTTAACGGCAAAATTGCAATAAAAGGTGATAATGGCTACGATGTTAAGCACAACAATATGAGTATTTTGGCAGCCATTCAATCATTTAGATTTAATAAAAATATCTTTCACAATATCAGTACTAATGCAAATTTAAATAATGGAATTGTAAAAGGTAAAGCAGCTATAGATGACCCATTAATTGGTTTTTCTTATGACGGCATAGCCAATATACAAACAGATTACCCTTCAGTAAATGCAGTGGTTAATATTAATAAAGCCGATTTATTGGCTCTCGGATTTGCGAAAGATACTTTAATGGTAACAGCTTTTACTACATTAAAAGTTGAAAACACTTCGCCACATGGCTTAAACGCAATAATTCAAATAGACAGCAGCATAATTATAAGAGACAAACAGAAGCTCCGCGTTGATAGTGCCCGTGCAATTGCTTTTGTGAGAAACGATTCGACGTTCATTAACGTAAATTCGGCTTTCTTAGACGCAGAAGTGAAAAGTACCGTTTATTATAACGAAATGAATAGCTTAGTACAAAAGATACTCAATCAATTCGTTCCGCCCGCTTTGACGGTAAACGGCATGAATGATAGCACCAAAACTTTTATTCATACTGACTTGTCCCGAGAAAATCGGTTGAAATCCATCTATGCCAATATTGCGATTAAACCAAATATCGCATACAGTGCATTTATAGATAATTTAGAGTTCGACAGCCCTATTATAATAGCCGGAGATATTACCACTGCACAAGTAGATAGTGCAGTCAATATTAAACTCAATGTGCCGATGCTCACGATAGGAACAACGCACGTATCGCCAACAAAAGGTACTGTTTTAGGTAGAAATGATTCTTTGCTTGTGGATATCTTGACCGATACGCTTAAAGCGAGCAATTTTTTATTGTATAATGCTCATATAGTAGGAGGTTTTTCAAAAAATATTGTCAGCGCACATCTTTCGACAAACGATGCAAATAAAAAAGAGCAATACCAACTCACGGTCTTTGCCAAACCGAATAATGAAAAAGGCTTCGATGTATCTTTAGGTAAAACATTAATGCTCAATAAAATATTGTGGGCAGTTAATGAAAAAAATGCTGTTAAAACTATGCCGGCCGGCTTCAACGTTCAAAATTTTGATATCAATAATGGCTCACAACAAATAAAAATAAATAACGAAACGACCGAAAGTAAAAGTCCCTTATTGGTGAATATATCAAATTTTGAATTAAAAACAATTACTGCTGCCTTTAATCGAGATTCTTTATTGTTGGATGGCTTAATGAATGTTGCTTTAAAAGTAACGGATTTAAAAAACAAAATTCCAACCTTAGACGGTCATATTAAAATAGACAGCATTGTTTATCAAAAAATAAATATCGGTAATTTGGATTTTAATGCACAAAACCAAAATAAGGATATAAAATTAAGTGGCACATTGTTAGGCAATGGCAATAAAGTAGATTTGACGGGAACATACACAGCCAATACAATCAACGCTAACATCAATTTAAATCCATTATCACTTGCGGTAGTTGAGCCATTTTCGCAAAATAATTTAACAAAAAGCAGTGGTACTATAACAGGTGATATTAAAGTTACCGGTGAACCGTCGAAACCGATATGGAACGGTGACTTAACTTTTAATAAAGCCGAAACGACATTGGAGAAATTTGGTACCGCATTGAAAATTGATAATCAAGCCTTGAAATTGATATACCCGTCAATCATTTTTGATAAATTTACGGTTCAAGATGATTTAAATCATCCGCTTACTATCGACGGAAAGTTATCTCAAACCAAGATAAATGATTTTGCGACAGATTTATACATACGGTCCAAAGGTTTTCATGCAGTACACAAGACCGTTGCAGATAATAAAATGCTTAATGGCACTGCTTTAATAGATGTGGATGCACAAGTAACGGGTACTCTTTATTCGCCAAATTTAACGGGTAATTTGGTTGTAAAAAATGGGACAGATTTGACGTATATGCGCCAGGTTTATGCACCTTCTGCAAAAGAAAGAGATGGCGTTATAGAATTTATAAAAATGGATACCATAACTAACTTGCTGACTGCAGTGACGTCACAACAAACATTGGCTGCGCAAAAAGAAGCACAAAAAAACTTCAGTTACAATTTTAATTTGAACCTCGAAGTTGAAAAAGAAGCTCAATTTGTCGTCATTGTTGACCCGATAACTGGCGACCAGTTGCAAGTACAAGGCACGGCTCAAAT
>JAYVNT010000308.1:0-14098 GCA_043758285.1 Flavobacterium sp. | reverse complement strand
CAGTGGATTGCCGAATACAAGCTGAAAGGCATCATTTCAGACAATCGTTTGGGTGTTTATAGCAAACAAATACCTTGTGTTTTCATAACCCATCAACTCAATGTTTTGTCTGGGAAAACGACATGGATTTCGAGCAAATTGCACCAACATTTTATCAAAAAATTTACAGAATGTTGGGTTCCAGATATGGAGTTTACGCCCAATATTACAGGAAAACTTGGGCATTTAAAGAAAAATACTTTGAATGTAAAATACCTTGGTCCGTTGAGTAGATTAGAGAAAAAAGAGTTGCCAATACAATATGATTTGATGGTTATGCTGTCTGGTCCTGAACCGCAACGCACTTTTTTAGAACATAAACTAAAACAGGAACTTCAAATGTTTACTGGTAAAATAATTTTTATAAAAGGCGTTGTTGAACTCGAACAGAAAATAGAACAAGATGAAAATATTACTTATTACAATTTCATGACTTCATCAGAAATTGAAACCGCATTTAACGAAAGTGAAATGGTGCTTTGCCGTTCGGGTTATACTACTGTGATGGATTTAGCAAAACTTCAGAAGAAAGCATTTTTCATACCAACTCCAGGGCAGTTTGAACAAGAATATTTAGCGAAAAGATTGGAGAGAAATGGTTTAGTTCCTTTTGCTAAACAGAATGATTTTAAAATAGAAAACTTATCGGAAGTCAACATATACAGTGGTTTACCGCAACTTAAAAAGGAAATAAACTGGAAACAATTATTTGAACTTTTCTAGTGTAAAAGAAAATTCAGAACCTTTACCAAATTCACTTTCTATATAAATTTTTTCGCCATGTGCTTCGATAATGTGTTTGACAATCGAAAGTCCAAGACCAGATCCGCCCTCACTTCGTGCGCCACTTTTGTCAACTCTAAAAAAGCGTTCAAACAATCTTGGGATGTTATGCTTTTCGATACCTTCGCCGTTGTCTCTAAATCTGACTATCACTTTATCGTTAACTAAATCCTCAATGGTTACTTCGGTTGTGCCGTTTTCTTTGCCGTATTTTATTGAGTTCGTCACTAAATTTGTCAAAACTTGCTGTATCTTTTCTTGATCGGCAAAAACATTTATTGCTTTATTGTATTTTCTGTCAAACATCAATATGATATTCTTTTTATCGGCAGTCATTTCTAATAAATCGAAGACACTCTGTACTAATTCTACAATGTCAAACTTAGATAATTCAAGGTTTACATCGCCCATTTCAAGTTTGGAAATCATATCTAAATCTTCTACTATGTAGATTAACCTTTCTACTCCTTTTTCGGCTCTTTCCAAGTATTTTTTGCGCACTTTTTTATCATCGATTGCACCATCAAGTAATGTAGATAGATATCCTTGGACTGTAAACAGAGGAGTTTTAAGCTCGTGGGAAACATTCCCTAAAAATTCTCTTCTGTATTCTTCACGCACTTTAAGTGTTTCAATTTCTAGTTTTTTATCAGTGGCAAACTTTTGAACTTGCTTTGTTAGCGTAGCCATATCTGTAGTAATGGGTTGATTTCGGAAAGAGGTGGATTCTAAAAGTGAAACATCGTCGTAGATTTTTTTAACTCTACGATATATAAATCTCTCGACACGATATTGGATAACAAAAAAGGAAAATGTAGCAATTGAAATTGCAAAGACGAGTACAACTGGCAATGAAAATTCATGAAAAAAGCATAACAAAATCGTAAGAAAACCTGTTGAAAAAGCAGTAATATAAGTTGTTGAAACTAAAGCAAACCTATATGTTTTCTTGAATTTAATTTTCATTTACACTTCAATTTTATAGCCAACTCCCTTGATGGTTTTGAATAATTCTTCGCCAATTTTTTCACGAAGTTTTCGAATGTGAACATCAATAGTTCTACCTCCAACTATGACTTCATTGCCCCAAACTTTATCTAGAATTTCTTCGCGTTTGAAAACTTTTCCAGGTTTTGAAGCCAATAAATAAAACAATTCAAATTCCTTTTTAGGCAATATAATTTCTAAATCGTCTTTGATAATTTTATATTCTTCGCGGTTGATTTCGATGCCACCAACATTGAGAGTTTCTGAGTTGTTTTCCTCATGTTTTAAACGGCGAAGCAATGCTTTGACTTTGCTTACTAACAATTTTGGTTTGATAGGTTTGGTAATATAATCATCAGCACCAGCGTCAAAACCGGCAACTTGTGAATAATCTTCGCTTCGAGCAGTTAAAAACGCAATGATAACGTTGCTCAATTCAGGTATTTTCCGAATATTTTCACAAGCTTCCATGCCATCCATTTCGGGCATCATCACATCCATAATGATGAGTTGAGGCAGTTCTTTTTTGGCTTTTGCAATGGCTTCTTTTCCATTGGAAGCGGTTACAATTTGATATCCTTCTTGTGAAAGATTATATCCCACTATTTCGAGGATATCTTGCTCATCATCTACTAATAAAATTTTAATGTCTTTTTTTTTCATAATGGACACAATTGTTTTGTGGATGTAAATGTAAAGATAATACAAAACCCATGCATAAAATCGAGTTAGTATTAACGGTAATTTAATATGTTAACAATTTGATAATATGAGTTGTTGGGCATAAAAATATTGCGCAATATAATTTCTCTATTTTTTTGGTACGCTATTTGAAATAGTTTTTTATCTTTGTTAAACCCAAATAGAAATCATGTCAAAAAATTACTTCTATATTATTTTACTTTTTAGTCTATTATCCATAGCAGCCCTTGCACAGGAGGGGAAACAACCAGGTGATGGTCTGAGTTTTTACCCAAACCCTGTCACTAATGGGAAAATATATATTACTTCCAAAACAAGTTTAGACAAGGACGTTTTGATATTTGATGTACTTGGTAAAAAAATTCTACAAACTACCATTTCTTCTCGAGAGCTTAATGTATCCTCTATTCCACCTGGTGTTTATATCATCAAGATTACAGAAGCAGAAACAACTACTACAAGAAAATTAATTGTTAGATAGTCGTACTTTCTGAAAATTAATCATTTTTTTACATTCTTTTTTTTTTAAAATGAAATTTGTCCTTATATTTGTAAGCTAATTAAATTTAAAAAAAAATGAAAAAAATTTACTCTTTATTATTCTTATTAGTGGTTAGTTATTCATCTATCGGACAAACTATCTACTCTGAAAACATGGGAACTCCTACTGCAACAACACTAATTCCAGCTTATACTACTGGTACAGCTCCTGCAACATTTCAAAACTCAGCACCAATTGTTTATTCTGGAACTGCTGATGTGAGAACATCAACGGCTTCTTCTGGATATTCTGGAGCTTCTGGAAATGGAAATGTATTCATTAATGCTATAGCTGAGAACTTCCAAATTGATGGAATTAATACTTCAGCATACAATACTTCAGGTCTTCGACTTTCTTTTGGTATCAATACGCCAACAGCTGTTACTAATGTATTAACTGTAGAAGTAAGTACTAATGGTTCTGCATGGACGCCTTTAACATATACTCCATCTGCAATAGGTTGGACATTGGCAACAATTACTTCGGGAATTCCATCTTCAACTACACTTTCAATTCGTTTCACATCAACTACTGCTTCTCAATTCAGACTTGATGATATTAGAGTTTTCAATTTTGACCCATCTTGTACTTTGGTTCTTGGAGCTCCAACTACTGCTTGTGATGCGGTTACTTTCGGACTTGACACTTATACTGTGACAATACCTTACACTGGAGGATCAGCAGGAGCGTACACTTTCACTCCTTCATCTGGAACTGTAGGTGGCGACAACCCGGCTTCAGTTGCTGCTGGAAATATTGTTGTAAGTGGCGTTACGGAAGGTACAGGATTTACTTTAGGCATAACAAAAGGATCTTGTTCATATACTGCTAATGCAGTTAGTGCTGTAGATTGTAAACCAATTAATGCATTACCTTATAATGAAACTTTCCCTTACACAGTCGGAAACGCTTTAACAGCATCTCAAACATGGTCAAATGCTAATACTGGAGATAACATACTTCTTGTTGCTGGAAATTTAAATTATACTGGCATTACCTCAACTGGGAATTCTGTTTCTTTTTCTGGTTCTGGTGCTGAATCTCATACACCTTTTACTGCAACTACTAGCGCAGATGGCGGATTATACGCTAGATTTTTGATGAATGTTAATGATTTTGGTCTTGTGGTTACTGATGGAAATCAAGACTACTTTGCTGCATTGACCGATGGTAATTCAGCAAACCTTAAATCAAGATTATTTGTTAAAAAAACAGGTACTCAATACCAATTAGCGTTAGCGTCTGTAGGTACAACAACTAACTATGCACCTACTTTATTTAATACAGGAGATACTGTGTGTGTAGTTTTAGGTTATGACTTTGCTTCAAATACTTTAAAAGCTTGGTTCAATCCAACTCTTGCTACTTTTACAAGTGCTACTACTCCAGACTTAACAGATGTTCCAACAACAGCAATTACAACGTTGGGTGGCTTTTTATTAAGACAAGGAAGCAGTACTACTACTCCAACAATCACAGTTGATGAATTAAAAATCACAACTACAATTGCGGGTTTATTAGGAGTTAGTCAAAACAATGCTATTGCTGGTTTGAGAGTATACCCAAACCCAGTTTCTAATGGAACATTGTTTATCGAAACTGCTGCCAATGCTGAAAAAACAGTTGCTATTTTTGATGTATTAGGTAAAAAAGTTTTAAGCATTTTTACAAATGATAATGCCGTTAATGTAGGATCTCTTAATACCGGTGTTTACATCGTTCAAATTACTGAAGAAGGAAAAACTTCTTCAAGAAAATTAGTTATTAGATAATTAATATTTAATATACCTAAAAGCTCTAACGAAAGTTAGGGCTTTTTTATTTTCATTACTTTTGCCAAAAATTATTCCTTGATAAATCCACAAGACATATTTACTATATCTTCTAAAAAACAATTTGAAAAAATTGCACTGAAAGTTTTCCGTTTTCAATATGAGAACAACTTGGTGTATCAGGAGTTTTGTGATTTTTTGAAAGTAGATAAACAAGCTGTGAAATCACTACAGCAAATTCCGTTTTTACCTATTCAGTTTTTTAAAAGCCATGATGTGGTTTCGAATACGGATAGCATTCAGGAAACATTTACCAGCAGCGGAACAACCGGAATGATTACTAGTAAACATTTGGTTACCGATGTTTCTCTCTACGAACAAAGCTATCGAAACGCCTTTTCTGAATTTTATGGAAACATTGAAGATTATGCGGTTTTGGCTCTGCTTCCATCCTATTTAGAGCGCAGTGGTTCATCTTTAATTTATATGGCAAAAGATTTGATTGAGCTTTCTAATAATGAAAACAGCGGCTTTTATTTGAGTAATTATGACGAGTTAATTGCCAAGTTGATTGAACTTGACGATGCTGGTCAAAATGTTATTCTGATTGGTGTTACATATGCTTTGCTCGATTTAGTTGAGAAACAAAACTTCCAATTAAAAAACACTATCATAATGGAAACTGGTGGCATGAAGGGCAAGCGCAAAGAAATGATTCGGGAAGAATTACATGAAATACTGTGTAACGGTTTTGGCGTTTCCACCATTCATTCCGAATATGGCATGACCGAACTCTTGTCGCAAGGGTATTCGTTAGGTA
The DNA here is from genome assembly GCA_043758285.1 of Flavobacterium sp. GTDB lineage: Bacteria > Bacteroidota > Bacteroidia > Flavobacteriales > Flavobacteriaceae > Flavobacterium. The sequence goes on along the minus strand of JAYVNT010000308.1, from coordinate 8,454 downwards.
ACGGAATTTTTGAATGTCCAACTTGGATGCAAATTCTTGTTCGCGATACCGAAGACGCTTTGACTTATGTTGCCGATGGAAAAACCGGTGGAATTAATGTAATTGATTTGGCAAACATCAATTCCTGTTCGTTCATTGCTACGCAAGATTTGGGCAAAAAACAACCCAATAATTCGTTCGAAGTATTGGGACGTTTTGATAATTCGGATATCCGCGGTTGTAATCTAATGGTTATTTAACTCGTATCAAAAAATAATTTTTCTTTCCGCGTTGCAATAATACAAACTGATTATTAATCAAATCGTTTGAAGCTAATTGAAATTCTTCGGTTACTTTTTCTTTATTTACCGAAATCGAATTTTCTGCCAAAGCTCTTCTTGCTTCACCATTGGACTTTAAAAATCCTGATTTTTCGTTAAGCAAATCAACAATATTGATTCCGTTTGAAATATCATTTCTTAAAATTTCTGCTTGCGGAACTCCATCAAAAACTTCTAAAAAAGTAGTTTCATCCAATTGTTTCAAATCGTCGGCGGTTGCATTTCCAAACAAAATATTCGAAGCCTCAATTGCTTTTTCTAATTCAGCTTTTCCATGAACTAATGTCGTTACTTCTTCTGCCAATCTTCTTTGTAAAACACGCAAATGTGCCGCTTCTTTATGTTCAGCGATTAAAGCATCAATTACAGTTTTATCTAAAAAAGTAAAAATCTTACTGTATTTTTCTGAATCTTCATCCGAAGTATTCAACCAAAACTGGTAAAATTTATAAACTGAAGTCTTATCCGCATCCAACCAAATGTTTCCACCTTCAGATTTACCAAATTTTGAACCATCTGATTTTGTAATCAACGGCGTCGTCAATGCAAAAGCTTTTGCTTCAATATTCGGGTTCATTCTGCGAACCAATTCAGTTCCCGTTGTGATATTTCCCCATTGGTCTGAACCGCCCATTTGCAACACACAATTATAGTGTTTATGTAAATGATAAAAATCGTAACCTTGTATTAATTGATATGTAAACTCCGTAAACGACATTCCATCGCCAGCTTCACCCGACAAACGTTTCTTTACTGAATCTTTCGCCATCATATAATTTACTGTGATTCGCTTTCCAACTTCACGCGCAAAATCAATGAACGAAAAGGACTTCATCCAATCATAATTATTTACCATAACTGGTGCATTGGCTGCAGCAGAATTAAAATCCAAAAATCTAGACAATACATTTTTAATACCAGTTACATTTTTTGCCAATTGCTCTTCAGTAAGCAAATTACGCTCATCCGATTTTCCCGAAGGATCACCAATCATTCCCGTAGCGCCACCAACCAAAGCAATCGGTTTGTGGCCAAAGTTTTTCAAATGCAAGAGTAAAATGATTTGCACCATGCTCCCAATATGCAACGAGTCAGCCGTTGGGTCAAAACCAATATAAGCGGTCGTGACTTCCTTAAGCAGTTGTTCTTCCGTTCCCGGCATGCTGTCATGGTACAATCCACGCCATTTTAATTCTTCTACTAAGTTCTTCATTATAAAATCAATTTGAGCAAAGATAAAATAATTGTTGATTTTGTCATTTGGTTATTCGTAAATTCGCTACATGATATTAGTAACTGGCGGAACTGGTTTGGTCGGAGCACATTTACTGCTGAATTTAGCAGAAAATGAAGCTGCTGTTCGGGCGATTTTCAGGCAAGCGGATGCTATCGAAAAAACAAAATCGCTTTTTCAGTTATATCAAAAGGAATATTTATTTTCTAGAATTGATTGGGTTCAAGCTGATATTATTGATGTTTCTTCATTGGTAAAACCTTTCCAGAATATTGATTATGTTTATCATTGCGCAGGATTAATATCATATGATCCAAATGATGAAGATTTACTTCGAAAAGTAAATATTGAAGGCACTGCCAATATTGTTAATTTTTGCATCGACTTCAAAATAAAAAAATTATGTCACGTGAGTTCCATCGCGGCTTTGGGGAATTTAGCACCAAACGAAAAACAAATTACAGAAACTACAGAATGGAATCCTGAAATTCCACAAAGCGATTATGCCATCTCAAAATATGGTGCAGAGATGGAAATTTGGCGCGGGCAACAAGAAGGTTTAGATGTTGTTATTGTAAATCCGGGAGTGATTTTTGGTGCAGGTTTCTTAAGCCAAGGAAGTGGATTGTTTTTTTCTGAAATAAAAAAAGGGTTTCCTTTCTATACCAATGGCTCCACTGCTTTTGTAAGCGTTACCGATGTAGTGACAATCATGATACTATTGATGAAAAGCGAAATTGTTGGCGAACGATTTACAGTCGTTTCAGAAAACCGAACCTTCAAAGAAGTGATTTTTTCAATTGCAGAAAATTTAAAAGTTTCAAAACCAAAGGTTGAAGCAAAACCTTGGATGTCATCCATTGCTTGGCGATTGGACTGGTTGGTTTCAACCTTTTTTAAAACCAAGCGAAGACTATCAAAATACACAGCTCATTCGCTACATAACTCTGATTTTATTTCCAACAAAAAAATAAAAAAGGCCTTGAATTATGAATTTCAAAGCATTGATAGCGTGATTAAAGAAGTGGTCTTGATGCAAAAGGGAACTCGTTGAAAAGTTGCTTTGTTTTTTACAACACGAAAGGATTTGTGCGAGAGTGAGGGCGTCCTTCAATTTTAAAGGACATCCTTTGAATGTTAAACAACCTCCTTCAATTTTAAAGGACATCCTTTGAAAGTTAAACAAACTCCTTTGATTTTAAAGGACATCCTTTGAAAGTTAAACAAACTCCTTCAATTTTAAAGGACATCCTTTGAAAGTTAAACAACCTCCTTTGATTTTAAAGGACATCCTTTGAAAGTTAAACAACCTCCTTCAATTTTAAAGGACATCCTTTGATTTTAAACAAATTCCTTTGATTTTAAAGGATTTCCTTTGATTTTAAAGGATTTCCTTTGGTTTTTGAAATTGAAATTGATTTTTGATTTTTGAAAATAGCTATTGCACTTGTGGCAAATCTGAATTTGAAGTGCTATTCGGATTTGGTGGCACTTGCTGCCCACTTTTTTTCATTTTTTCATCTATTTTTAACGTCTCAGCGGTCAATCGTTCTTTAACTTTTTCAAACATTTTTTTGTATTCTTCCATATCAGAAGCATAATATTTATTGCTTTTTGCAAATTGAATACTGTCTATTTTATACTTCTTATAGATATACCCATTGCCCATTTTGCTGCTAATTCCGCCACTAATATTTTGCGTTTTGATGGCTTCTAATAACGATATGTCATATAAAATGTCAACCATTTTATCTTTGTTAATCAAATTGCTGGGCTTTTCAACCGAACTTGATTGGCAACTGCAAAAGAGTACTGCCAAACCTAAAACTATATGTTTTTTCATATTCATACTTACTTTATTTCAATGATTTTTTTATCTATCAAAAAGCAAACGCTTCCCAACTCGAATGTCTTTTACTTTAAAATTTTGATAAACCAATTCACCATTTACAAAAGTATGCGTAATTCTGGACTTAAAATTATATCCTTCAAATGGCGACCAACCGCATTTGGCTAGTATATTTTCTTTCTTAACATTCCAGGGCAAACCAGTATTTACAATGGCTAAATCAGCATAAAAACCTTCTTTGATAAAGCCTCGTTTTTCAATTTTAAAAATCTTTGCCGGATTGTGACACATTTTCTCGACAATTTTCTCTACTGAAATTTTCCCTTGATGATTGGCTTCAAACATAGCAACGACGGCATGTTGAACCAATGGCCCACCAGATGGCGCTTTTGTATACACTTGATTTTTTTCTTCCAAAGTGTGTGGGGCATGATCCGTTGCAATAACATCAATTCTATCATCGAGTAATGCTTCCCACAAAGCACTTTTATCGTCTGCAGATTTTATTGCTGGATTCCATTTAATCAAATTTCCTTTTGTTTTATAATCTTCCTCCGAAAACCAAAGATGATGAATACAAACTTCTGCCGTAATTTGTTTTTCTTCTATTGGAATTTTATTGGTAAAAAACTCAAGTTCCTTTGCTGTTGAGAGGTGAAAAACATGCAACCTTGCTCCTGTTTTTTTGGCTAATGCAACTATTCGTTCAGTAGATTTATAACATGCTTCAACACTTCTAATTTGTGGATGAAATTCAACAGGAATATCGTCGCCATACTTTGCTTTATATTTTTTGAGATTAGCTTTAACCGTATTCTCATCTTCGCTGTGAACAGCGATTAAAAGTTTTGTGTTAGAAAATATTTTTTCCAGAGATGCTGAACTGTCTACTAACATATCGCCTGTTGATGATCCTAGAAACAACTTTAATCCGGCAACGTTTTTAGGATTTGTTTTTAAAATTTCTTCTAAATTATCATTAGTTCCGCCCATCATAAACGAATAATTGGCGTACGAAGTTTTTGCGGCTATTTGATATTTTTCTTCTAAGATTTCTTGGGTGACCGCATTCGGGATAGTGTTGGGCTGTTCAATGTATGAAGTGATTCCGCCAGCAACTGCAGCCCTGCTTTCGGAAGCGATATCCCCTTTGTATGTCAATCCTGGTTCGCGAAAATGCACTTGATCGTCAATGGCACCAGGAATAAGATAACTTCCTTCGGCATCAATTATTTTACAACTCGCCACTTTTGGGCTTATACTTTCTGCGATTTCAACAATGAATTCGTTTTCAATCAAAACATCGCCTTCAAAAATAGTTCCTTCGTTAACAATTTTTGCATTCTTAATTAAAACCGTATTCATTTTTTTGATTTTATAATCGGTTTAAAAACTTCTTTAATCTCAATGAAATAACTCCAAAAATAGCTTCCTTAATAATAGAACCACTCATTTTGGACTGCCCTTTTGTTCTGTCGGTAAAGATTACAGGAACTTCTTGTATGTTGAAGTTTTTGGCGAAAGCCCTGTATTTCATTTCGATTTGAAAAGCGTAGCCAATAAATTTTATCTTGTCGAGATTTATTTTTTCAAGAACTTCTCTTTTGTAACAAATAAATCCTGCGGTGGCGTCCATAATCTTCATTCCGGTAATCATTCGCACATAAACCGATGCGAAATAAGAAAGCAATACTCGGCTCAATGGCCAATTAACGACATTTACACCTGTTACATAGCGAGAACCAATGGCCAAATCAGCACCATTTTTATGACAGGCATCGTGCAATTTTATTAAATCGTTAGGGTTGTGTGAAAAATCGGCATCCATTTCAAAAATATAGTCATAATTATTTTTTAGTGCCCATTTGAAGCCGTGAACATAAGCAGTACCTAAACCTGATTTTTTCTTTCTGACCGACAAAAACAATTTATCCTGAAATTCTGATTGAAGTTCTAGTACTTTTTCAGCAGTTTTATCAGGCGAATTATCGTCAACTATAAGAATATGAAAGGATTTATTCAACAAAAACACCGCTCTAATAATACTTTCGATGTTTTCAATTTCGTTATAGGTTGGGATAATTACAATACCTTCATTCATAGTAAGTGCCGTCAAACTTGGTTGCAAAAATAAACTTTTTATCAGAGTAGTGTCTTAATAATTTTATAATAATTTAACAAATAAAAAATTAGTAATTTTACCGAGATTATGATAGAAACTGTTTTACAACCGAGAGTTTTAGAGCCCAAAGATTGGGCAACTTATTTGTTTATCTTTTCTTTTGCTCTAATCGCAATAACTAAGTCAGCATTTGAAACACGATTTAGCGAATTCCTAAGAATTTTAGTTTCTGATAAATACATCAAAGTCTATAAAGATTCTTCACACTTGATGAGTGGTTTTACGGTGCTTTTATTTATAGTTAAACTTATTTCCTTTTCTTTTTTTATTCAATTAGTGCTGCATTATTTTGGGTATGTATCTAAAACAGATTGGGTAATCTTCGTTCGAATTTTTACTTTTTTTGGAATATTTATACTCTCAAAATTTTTGATAGAAAGGATTGTAGCAACAGTTTTTAATATTGAAGAATTTGTAGAACAATTTAATTTACAAAAAGTTAGTTACAGAACATTTATTGGATTGCTTTTGCTGCCAATAAACATTTACTTGTTCTACAATAATACACCATCAAATATTTTGATTAATTGCATTATTGGTGTGATTTTAATAATTAATTTGCTTTCTTACCTTGTTTCGTTGAAGATTTATCAAAACTTACTCATAAGCAAGTTGTTTTATTTTATTTTGTATCTTTGCGCACTTGAAATAGCCCCTTACTATTTTATATATTATTTGATTACAAAAAATTTAGCACATTAGAATGTCAAATTTGAAAGTGAAAACAATTTTGGTGTCACAGCCAGAACCAAAAGTAGAGAATTCTCCATATTTTGAATTACAACAAAAGCATAAAGTAAAAATTGATTTCAGATCATTTATACATGTAGAAGGTGTAAGTGCAAAAGACATCAGAGCTCAAAAAATTGACCTAAACAACTTTACGGCAATCATTTTAAATAGTAAAAATTCTGTAGATCATTTTTTTAGAGTGGCCGAAGAAATGCGCTATAAAGTTCCCGAAGATTTAAAATATTTTTGTCAATCTGAAGCTATTGCTTTTTACTTGCAAAAATATGTGGTTTACAGAAAACGTAAAATTTACGTTGGTCAAAAAGACTTTGTAGATTTATCGCCATTAATCAAAAAATACAAAGACGAGAAATTTCTTTTACCAGCTTCTGATCAATTAAATTTTGATGTTCCGCAAACACTGAACAATTTAAAAGTAGATTGGACTCAAGCTACTTTCTATAAAACTGTGATGAGCGACTTATCTGATTTGGCTGATGTTTATTATGATGTATTGGCATTTTTTAGCCCAACAGGAATTAAATCGTTATTCATGAACTTCCCTGATTTCAAACAAAACGATACTCGTATTGCTGTTTTTGGAAGTACTACTCAAAAAGAAGCTTTAGACCACGGATTGCGGATTGATATTTTGGCACCAACACCAGATACCCCATCCATGACGATGGCTTTAGAAAAATATATCGCTGACGCCAACAAAGGAAAATAAAAATAATATTACCACCAAAAAAAAGCCATTCTCAATTAAGTGAATGGCTTTTTTCGTTGGTTAGGTTGGTTATTATAATTGTGGCCCAGCTTTTACTAAACTTTGACCTTTGTCGTTATCAGTGTATTGTTCAAAATTTTGAATAAATAGTGATGCTAATTTTGTTGCTTTTGTATTCCAATCTATAGCATTTTCATACGTATCTCTTGGGTCTAAAATTGCCGAATTCACTTCGTGCAGCGCTGCAGGAACTTCTAAGTTGAAAATTGGCACTATTTTGGTTTCAGCATTTTCAATCGAACCATCTAAAATAGAATCAATAATAGCGCGCGTATCTTTTATTGAAATACGCTTTCCTGTTCCGTTCCAACCTGTATTAATCATATATGCTTTGGCTTGGTTTTGCTCCATTTTTTTTACCAATTCTTCTCCGTATTTGGTTGGATGTAATGATAAAAATGCTTTGCCAAAACAGGCCGAAAATGTTGGCGTTGGTTCTGTAACTCCACGTTCTGTTCCTGCTAATTTGGCTGTAAAACCAGAAAGAAAATAATATTTGGTTTGCTCTGGTGTTAATTTTGAAACCGATGGCATTACCCCAAAAGCATCTGCTGTCAAAAATATTACTTTGTTAGCATGACCTGCTTTAGAAATTGGTTTTACAATATTTTGAATATGATAAATTGGGTATGCAACTCTCGTGTTTTGGGTGACAGAGTTATCTGTGAAATCAATTGTTCCATCAACGGCTACAGTAACATTTTCTAGCAAGGCATCTCTTTTAATCGCAGCATAAATATCCGGTTCGTTAGCTGAGCTCAGATTTATAGTTTTAGCATAGCAACCGCCTTCAAAATTAAAAACGCCTTCATCGTCCCAACCGTGTTCATCGTCACCAATTAATTGGCGTTTTGGGTCGGTTGATAACGTTGTTTTTCCTGTGCCTGAAAGGCCAAAGAAAACGGCAACATCTCCATCTGTACCTTTATTAGCAGAGCAATGCATCGAAGCTATTCCTTGTAGTGGTAGATAGTAATTCATCATAGAAAACATTCCTTTTTTCATTTCACCACCATACCAAGTGCCGCCAATAACTTGAATTTTTTCAGTCAAATTAAAAGCAACATATACTTCGGAATTTAATCTATAATCGGCATATTCTTTGAAAGAAGTTTTTGAACCATTCATTACAATAAAATCAGGTTCACCAAAATTTTCTAATTCCGCTTCTGTTGGACGAATAAACATATTGGTTACAAAATGTGCTTGCCATGCCACTTCCATAATAAAACGAACTTTCAATCTTGTATTTTCATTGGCACCACAAAAGGCATCAACAACATATAATTTCTTTCCAGACAATTGCAAAGTTGTATTGTCTTTTAACGCTTCCCATGTATTCTGAGT
>JAYVNT010000307.1:0-4727 GCA_043758285.1 Flavobacterium sp. | reverse complement strand
ATTTTGGTCGATTTGGCACCTCATTGAGTTCGATTTCATTCAATAATAGAAATAAAAAAAATAATTTTTATGGGAATTACAGTAACAGATTTGGAAGAAATTATAATTTCATAAATCTTAATCGTGTTCAGAGTAATACACTTTTTGACTCACGGTCATCAACAGTTAATGAAAATAATGCAAATAATGTAAAGTTTGGCTATGACTATTATGCAAATTCAAAAAGTACTTTTGGAATAGTTGTTAGCGGTAATTTCAATAATGGAATTGCTAACGGAAATACCAGAACACCCATAAAATCCAGCACATCTTCCTCAATCGACAGTATTTTAGTAGCTAAAAACGATACTTATAACAAAAATTATAATTTGTATTCCAATATCAATTATAAATTTCAAGATACTATTGGAACTAGTTTCAATGCAGATTTTGATTATGGAAAATACAATAGCGACAGAAGTAATTATCTGCCAAATTTTTACTACGATAACACCGAAACCATGATTTTAAGTCAATCTATCAATTCGCAAATTACGCCCATTTTGATAGACATTTTTTCGTTAAAAAGTGATTATGAACAAAGATTATTTAAAGGTAAATTTGGCACAGGTTTTAAAACTTCTTTAGTCAAAACTGATAACACATTTGAAGTTTTTAACTATCAAAATGGTAATCCAGTTTTTAATCCGCAGCTGAGCAATCAATTTGAGTTTAATGAAAACATTAATGCCCTTTATTTTAATTATAATAGAATATTCAAAAAATTTAATTTTCAAGTAGGATTACGAGCTGAAAACACTAATTCTAAGGGGAATTTAATTAGTACCCAACAAAATTCAAATCAAACCGTTAAAAGAAATTATACCGATTTTTTTCCTAGCGGCGGAATTACTTATCAAGTAAATGACAATAATAGTCTTGCACTACTTTATAGCAGCAGGATTGAGAGACCAAATTATCAATCGCTAAATCCGTTTGAATCTCAAATTGACGAATTGTCATTTTTGAAAGGTAATCCATTTTTAAGACCGCAATACACGACTAACATAAAGATAAATCATACTTATAAATACACGTTAAACACTTCTTTGAGTTATAGTTATATCTCTGACTTTTTTTCGCAAATAACAGAAGCTGATGGCGATACAAAAAACTTTCTTATTACGAGAAATGTAGCAAATCAAGAAATAATCAATCTTGGACTTTCCTATCCATTTAAAGTTAAAAAGTGGTGGAGTGTTTACATGTCGGTTAATGCATTTCAGAGTAAGTATATTGCGACGAATCCCTCATTTACTGGAATAACACAAGAAACATTGAGTTTATATGGTCAAAACAACTTTTCGTTGCCAAAAGATTTTAATGTAGAAATTTCGGGTTGGTATAGTTCACCATCGGTATGGGGCGGAACCTACAAAACAAAAAGTATAGGTTCATTAGACTTAGCAATTCAAAAGCAATTTTTTAGCAAAAAAGTTACGGTAAGATTAGCTTTTTCTGATGTTTTATTCAGTTCGGGGTGGAGAGCAAATTCTAAATTCCCTAATTTAGTTATTAATGGAAATGGTGGGAATGATAGCAGGCAAGTTCGTTTTAATGTAAGCTATAACTTTGGTAGTGAGCAAATTAAAAAAGAAAGAAATAGAAATACAGGTTTGGAAGACGAAAAAAATAGAATTGGAAATTAATATTTTATGAATTTATCATTACACCATTTAGTTCGAGAACCAAAAATAAAACTGGAGAAAAACCCTTTGCTCCTATTACTTCACGGATATGGAAGTAACGAAGAAGACCTATTCTCGTTTGCGAATGAACTGCCCGGCGAATATTATGTAATTTCTGCACGCGCGCCTTATGATATGATGTATGGGAGCTATGCGTGGTATGCTATTAATTTTGATGCTGATGAAAATAAGTTTTCAGATATTGGTCAAGCAAGAACATCAAGAGATATTATTGCTAACTTCATTGATGAATTGGTTGCTAATTACCCTATTGATTCAAAGAAAGTGACACTGATTGGCTTTAGCCAAGGTTCAATTTTGGGTTATGCGGTGGCGTTATCCTATCCTAAGAAAGTACAACGTTTGGTTGCTATGAGTGGTTATTTGAATACTGAAATTGCAGTTGACTATTTTGAAAATAATGATTTCAATACGTTGAAAATATTTGCTTCGCACGGAACTGTTGACCAAGTTATTCCTGTTGAATGGGCACAAAAATCAATTCCAGTTTTAGAAAGTTTGGGAATTTCAGTCGTTTATAAAGAATATCCTGTTGGTCATGGTGTTGCCCCACAAAACTTCTTTGATTTTAAAAACTGGTTACAATCATAACATAAAAAAAGGACTTGTCCCTATGCTTCAGAACAAATCCTTTTTATTATTGTTCAGTATCTGTTTGTATTTCCTTTTTTCCTATTTCTCCATCGCCTACAAACATGATTGTGTTCCCTTTTTTAAGCACATAACCTTTCGAAGGAATGAGTTGCCAATCTTTTAAAACCCATAGTTTGGCTTCGGTACTTCTTTTTAAGACTATAGATGAAGTATCCTTAGGAAGAAAAATTTCAGCTTGACTGGCATCTTCATTAAACAACAAATAAGCACTCAAGGTTTCGTCTTCGTTGTTGGGTTTGTCTGTTGGATTTAATTGAATTCCTGAAAAACCTTTTACGCATTCTTTATTAACTTTTGACCAAACATATCCTGCTGATGCTAAACAGCCGTTTTCATCTTTGTCGTTTACAACCGTTGAATCCTTTACAGTTGGTGTTGCTTTTTTAGTTTCTGAAGCTGCCTCTTTTGCATCGTTTAATTTACATGAACTAACAATGAAAATTAATACTATAAGTGTGCTAATTTTTTTCATTTCAATGGATACTGATGACTAATTTAGTACTTCTGGATATAAATAGGAATTCATAATTTCAAATGAAATACTTCCATCTTCGTTGATGAAATATTTTAAGAGCACTTCACCCCAAAGTTTGCCATTACTATAATTAGCAATAATCCAGCGGTGATTTAAAAGTTTTACACTACTAATAATAAATTTTTGCGGACCCATTTTGACTTGGTCAGTATATTTATTTCCTTTCGGACTATCATTATAACTTAAAAGAGCTTGCTTTACTTTTTCAGTAAAAGCTGGAACATCATTTATTTTGTTACTTTCATATAAATAATTTTGCGCTCTGTCATTGTTTTCCAAAGAGAATGCATTAGCATCGTCGAGCTTTTCAGACAAATGTGTGATACTATCAGACAAAGCTTTTGGGGGAATTAAAGGGTTAGTTTCTGTAGTCGGTTTTTGTAAACTGCTTTCTTTTGATGTGAAATATTTATAGGTAAAAATATTCATCAACACAGCAATAATGAATAAATATAAAAACAATGATTTTTTCATACTTAAATAGTGATTTTTAAATTATCATAGCCCAAGAAAACATTCTCTGGCAAACGTTGTTGCACTTCTTCATGAAAACCTAAAAGGTGGCTAATATGTGTTAAATAAGCTCTTTCTGGTTGTACCAAATGTATAAAATCTAATGCATCCTGCAAACTAAAATGTGAATGATGTGGTTCTTCTCGCAATGCATTCACAACCAATACTTTTATACCTTTTAGTTTTTCAATTTCAGCATTATCAATTGTTTTCACATCGGTTAAATAGGCAAAATCTTGAATCCGATACCCAAAAACTTGAAGGTTTCCATGATTTACCTCTATAGGAGTAATTTCAGTTTGTCCTATCTTGAAATCTTGGTTATTGTTAACTGTAAAAGTTTGAACACCTGGTGCCCCAAGATATCTATTTTCGGTTTCAAAAATATAATCAAACCGCTTTTTTAAATTTTCTAAAACTCGAGGATGTCCATAGATAGGAATGTCACTTTTCTGTTTGAAGAAAAAAGGGCGAATATCATCTAAACCCGCAGTATGATCAGCATGTTCATGTGTAAATAGTATTGCGTCAAGCTTTGTACAACCTGAAGTTAGCATTTGCTGCCTAAAATCCGGACCACAATCAATAACAACCGAATTATCTTCCCAAGTAATCCAAACAGAAACTCGCAAACGTTTATCCTTCAAATCAGTACTTTTACAAACAGAATGATTACTTCCAATTACAGGAATGCCTTGAGAAGTTCCAGTACCAAGAAAATAAACTTGCATGATAACACGGTTTCTGAAGTTACTTTTTTTTACTATTTATAAAAGTAATTTTTTAAATGCAATTAATTACAAAAATAGGAGTTAATTATCTTTTATAAAAATTGCTATTTTAGTAACTTTGCAAAGTATTAAACATATTATGGATAGATCTGAGTCATATATAAAATTAAAAGGGGATAAAATTATCGAGCAAATTCCTTCATTGAAAGATAAGGCAATGAGGATAAATTTTAATGAAAACATCTACGGAACTTTTGCGGAAATTGGTGCTGGACAAGAAACAGTAAGACATTTTTTTAGAGCTGGTGGTTCATCTGGAACTATTGCGAAGGCAATGTCTGCTTATGATAAAGATTTTAGTGATGCTATATACGGAATTGAAGATGATGGTAGATACGTGACTGAAAGCCGTTTGAAAAATATGCTTTCTCACGAAGTTGAGTTGATTGAAAAACGATTGAGCAGAGATAAACATCCAAATAAAATGTTTTTCAGTTATGCAAATACCGTTTCGACAATTGATTTTGCAAAGCAATTCAAAGGTCA
>JAYVNT010000306.1:0-4740 GCA_043758285.1 Flavobacterium sp. | reverse complement strand
TACTCGTGTTCTGATTTTCATTACTCGTGTTCTGATCTTCACTACTCGTGTTCTGATCTTCACTACTCGTGTTCTGATCTTCACTACTCGTGTTCTGATTTTCACTACTTGTGTTCTGATTTTCAGTACTCGTGTTCTGATTTTCATTACTCGTGTTCTGATCTTCACTACTCGTGTTCTGATTTTCACTACTCGTGTTCTGATTTTCAGTACTCGTGTTCTGAATTTCAGTACTCATGTTCTGGTTATGTTTACTTCACTTATTTAAAAAACAACACTGCAAAATCAAATATTTTTAATCAACTCTTGCAATCGTTCTTTTTTTCGTTGCGAAATGGGCAAATGACTATTATCTGCCATAACAACATAGCCGCCCTCTTTTTTGATGTACGATTTTAAATAAGCAATATTTATTAAATGCGATTGATGAATGCGTTCAAAACCATGTTCGGTTAGCAATTCTTCATATTCTTTTAATGTTTTTGAAATCAAAATTGGTTTGCTGTTCTTGATGAAAAACTTAGTGTAATTGTCTTCGCTTTCGCAACGAATGATGTCGCTCACTTCAAAAAGATGAATACCATCTGATGTTGACAAGGCAATTCTTTTGAAATTATCCACTTTCTTGCGGATGTTTTCCAACAACAAATCGATATGCGCCACATTATCATTTTTGTCTAAAACGGTTTTGATTTTCCCGATTACTTTTTCTAACTCTTCAGGGTCAACTGGCTTCAACAAAAAGTCCAAGGCACTAAATCGGAATGCTTTGATAGCATATTGTTCATGGGCGGAGATGAACACAATTTGAGAGTTCAATTTCCCTTTTTTATTCACTTCTTCCAGCAAATCAAAACCCGAACCGTCGCCCAAATGAATGTCGAGAAAAACCACTTGCGGCGGATTTTGCAACAGCAATGCTGTTCCTGTTTTTACACTATCGGCTTCGCCAATGATTTTTATTTCTGGCGCATAACGTGTCAAGAGCGATTTCATTCCGGCTCTTAAATTGTTGTCGTCGTCTATTAATAGGGCTGTAATCATAATTTTTCTTCTTATTGTCATTCCTCCTTCGTTGGAATAACAAACTATGTTTTCATATATTGTATCGGTAAATTCAAAACTACTTTCGTCCCCAGAATTTCGCCTTTATTATTTTTTACTTCTTCAATTTCAACATTGGCTTTGCGCGAAGTGGATGCTTCCATCATTTCCAAACGCTTTTTGGTAATGTCTAACGCCATCGATTTATGTACCGAAACCAATGCTTCTTTAATCTCTTTTGATTTGTCAAAGCCAATTCCGTTATCTTCAATGGTGCAAATCAAACTTTCTTTTTCAATCGAGAAAGCAATAGCAATAGTTCCCTTCTCGTTCTTTGGTATCAAGCCATGAATGATGGCGTTTTCAACAAAAGGTTGCAACAATAAGGGTGGCAATGCCATGTCGTCTTCAATATCAGCTGCTTTTATAATCGTGAAATCAAACTTTTGGTTGAACCGCAATTGTTCTAACTCAAGATAGTTTTGCAAACTTTCAATTTCTTTATCGATAGGAATGAGCGATTCTTTGGAATACTCCAATGTCAATCGCATGAGTTTAGAGAATTTGGACAAATATTTAATGGCTGAATCGGTTCCGTTTTGGACAATAAAACTCGAAATAGAACCCAGACAATTGAACACAAAATGCGGATTCATTTGCAAATGCAACGCTTTCTGTTCGTATTCTGCGAGTTCTTTTTGCAGCGTTAAGGTTTTCTTTAGTTGAAGTCGGTTGTAAATCAGGAAAATGATTCCGAATACTAATAAAATAAACAATATCACAAAAAAGATTTGCTGCTGATGTCTTTTGGCTTCTTCATTGTATATCACTTCTCGCTTTTCCTGCTCTTTTTTCTGTAACGCTTCTTTCTTGTCAAACTCAAAATTCATTTCGGCACGAACACTGCTTCTGATATTTTCGGCGTTGGCAACACTATCTTTCGCAATGCTATATAGTTTGAAATGTTTTAATGATTCTTCCGTATTATGCTTCTTTTCGTAGATTTCGCTCAGTCGTTTTTCAGCATTTTGAACCTGTTCCATGACCTCTAATTCTTTGGCTAGAGCCAACGATTTATTAGTTGCTACCATCGCTTCATCTAATTTATTTTGTTCCAAATAAATTTCACTGATGTAAAAATAAGTGTCCGAAATACCAAATTTATCTTCGATAGAAGTAAAAGTTGTAACCGCCTTATCAAATTTTTTCAGTGCTTCTGACGGATTGTTTGTCATTTTATAATACAACCCAAGATTGTTGTACAATTCGCCTAAACCACGCGGATTTGGGAACTTTACAAACAGTTGTTGCGCTTTGGTATAAAATTCAAATGCCTTTGGAAAATTCTTTTGATGCAGGTAAATATTACCAATATTAGTCGTAGTAATTCCAAGGGTTTCGTCTCCAATTCTCTCTTGAATTTTTAAACATTTTACGAAGTAATTCAACGCTTTGAAATCTTCGTCCTGCGCTTTATAAACAATTCCAATGTTGTTGTAAAGACGGGCGCATTTCTCAAGGTTTTTGTTTTCCTCGTAAATTTTTAATGCTTTAAGTTCGTATTGCAACGCCTTGGCATAACTGCTTTGTTCCGAAAAAACAATTCCGATACTTCCATAAGCGCGCGCCAAACTATTGGTAAGTTCTTTTGCATTATCTGAATTACTTTCGAGTTCTTTTTCAAAAATGGTTTGCGCATTTGAGAAGTTTTGCAATGCTACTGCATAATTTCCTGAGATGATATTGGCAGTTCCAATGTTTAGATACGCATTGCCTTCAGCAGCTTTAAATTTGATTTTGGTTGCTAATTGCAATGCTTGATTAGCAAACTGCAATAGTAGTTTTGGGTCGCTCGATTTATATTCATCAGCAATAGCGTTAAGAAGGGTTGCCTTGTCAATATCGTTTTTAGTCTTTTGCAAAACCGAAATCAAACTGTCCGCCGTTTGATTTTGAGACCAAATTAGGGCAGTACTAAAGCAAAACCAGACAAGTAAAAAATATTTTGATTTTCTCATAATAAAGGGAAATCTAAATTGTAGAAACAAAAATAGCGTTTCTTTCACGTTGTCAGGAAGTGAATTAGAATTTGGTTGTTTTGAATTAGAATTTGAAACAAAAAATCCCGAGCTTTCACTCAGGATTTCTATTCAAAATCTATTTATTTTTTATGATAAAGCCGCTTTCACTTGATCAGCAGCTTCTTGAAATTGTGTAGCCGATAATATTGGCATTCCAGAATTATCAATTAATTCTTTTGCAATTTCAGCATTCGTTCCTTGAAGACGCACAATGATTGGCACTTTTATAGCATCACCCATGTTTTTGTAAGCATCAACAACACCTTGTGCTACTCTGTCGCAACGAACAATTCCACCAAAAATATTAATCAAAATTGCTTTTACGTTGGTATCCTTCAGGATAATTCTAAACGCAGTTTCCACACGTTTAGCATCGGCAGTTCCGCCAACATCAAGGAAATTTGCTGGTTCAAAACCTGCGTATTTTATCAAATCCATAGTTGCCATTGCTAAGCCAGCACCGTTAACCATACAACCAACAGTTCCGTCGAGGTCAACATAGTTTAATCCCACTTCTTTGGCTTCCACTTCAATTGGATTTTCTTCGCGAATGTCGCGCATGTCAGCGTATTTTGGTTGACGAAATAACGCATTATCATCAATATTTACTTTGGCATCAACTGCCATAATTTTATTATCCGAAGTTTTTAAAACCGGATTAATTTCAAACATTGAAGCATCAGAACCAACATATGCGTTGTATAATGAGTCAACAAACTTTACCATTTCTTTGAAAGCATTTCCGGAAAGTCCAAGATTGAAAGCAATTCTTCGTGCCTGAAATCCCTGCAATCCAACTGAAGGATCAACTTCTTCGGTAAAGATTAAATGTGGTGTATGTTCTGCAACTTCTTCGATATCCATTCCACCTTCGGTAGAATACATAATCATGTTTCTAGCTTTTGCTCTGTTTAATAGAACAGACATATAAAACTCTTTAGTTTCACTTTCACCAGGATAATAGACATCTTCGGCTATCAAAACCTTGTTTACTCTTTTACCTTCTGGTGGTGTTTGTGGCGTTATCAATTGCATCCCTATGATTTGCTCTGCAATTTCTTCTACTTGTTGCAGATTTTTGGCAAGCTTAACTCCACCACCTTTGCCTCTTCCACCGGCGTGTACTTGCGCTTTTATAACATGCCAACCTGTTCCAGTTTCTGCGGTTAATTGTTTCGCCGCAGCTACTGCTTCAACTGGACTGTTAGCAACAATCCCGCGCTGAATGCGAACGCCATAACTTGCTAAGATTTCTTTTCCTTGATATTCGTGTATGTTCATAAGATTAAGTGAGAATTTGAAATAATATCTTTGTAAAATGTGGTACAAAAGTAATTAAATAAGTATCAAACCAAAAGAAATGTTTGTCTATTTAGAGAGGGGAATGTCAAAATTATTCTAATACAACATTTTCACTTCTTTGACTTCAAAGTGAGTGATACTATCGTCCTCGAGCTGAACTACAAGTTTTCCATCATGAGTAACTTTTTTGATGATGCCCATAAAACGTATGCCTTCTTTGTCTTCAAAAGGTGATGGATAGTTTATTTTATATAAATTATTGTGATAGTCATCCCATAGTGAATCAGAATGTTTTTCTATAGTTGCTCTATTT
>JAYVNT010000305.1:0-4741 GCA_043758285.1 Flavobacterium sp. | reverse complement strand
GAGATGAAAACAACACCTTTTTCTACGTTGATTTCAATATCTGGATCAGAAATACCAACTGAGCTTTTTAAACTAGTAACTAAAGCCAATGTAACGCTATCTTTTTTAGTTAAAGCATCTTGAAGACGTGAAATTTTCAAGTCTTTTTCTTTCAAACTTTCCAATGATTTTTCTAAGTTTTGTGCGCCTTTGGTAGTTAATACAGTCAAATCTTTTGAGTTACTGATTAAGTCTGAATTGTTTTGTTTCAGGTAATCATTTTGTTTGGACATTGCTTCTTTTTCGGAAAGACACAAGTTTAATTTAACAGTGGTAGAATTCAATAAATCTTGACATTCTTTGTTTTGTGCTTCGAGAGCAGCAATCTTTTTCTTGGTACCACAAGAGGTTAGCGTAAGCGCAACCAACGCGAGTGCAAAAATTACTTTTTTCATAAATTAATAAGTTTAAGTTTTAACAAAAATACGGATTATTTTAGTCTTGAAGAGTATATTCAAATGATAAACTCTTGTTAAAATTATTTTCCAAAAATGATGCCATTCTTTATGAAGTAACGGTATACAATGCTTTTAGAGTGATAGTAAGTGTTTGATTGAGTTCCTTTTCGTTTCTTTAACGTTTTGTTTATCAGATGGTAAAAATGGAAATGCGCTTTTAAAATTGCCATAAAATGAATAAATTTTCCCTTAAAAATAAATTGTATCCCGGCTAATCCGTCTAGTAATAAACGAGCAAAAAGAATTGGAACCAACTTATTTTCCGGCAAATTTTTGGTAAGCATCAATAAGGAGTTTCGGAAGTTTAAGAAAGTCTTCTTGGGATTGCTTTCGTTCAGGGTTGCGCCACCAACATGATAAACAACAGATTGAGAAGTATATTTTGTTTTATAACCCAAATTAAAGGCACGCCAACACAAATCAATTTCTTCTTGATGCGCAAAAAAATCATCGTCGAAGCCATCTAATCTTTGATAAACTTCTTTTCTTATAAAAAAACATGCGCCACTTGCCCAAAAGATTTCTAACTGGTCATCATACTGTCCGATGTCTTTTTCGATGGTGTTAAAAATACGACCACGACAGTAAGGATAACCATATTGGTCAATAAAACCACCAGCAGCTCCAGCGTATTCAAAATATTCTTTGTTTTTATAATCTAAAATCTTGGGTTGAATGATACCAATGTTAGGTTCAGTATTAAAAATAGACAGCATAGGAGCAAGCCAGCCTTCAGTCACTTCAACATCGGAATTGACCAAGGCATAGTATTCCTCTTCTACTTGTTGCATCGCTAAGTTATAGCCAGTTGCAAAACCATAGTTGCCATTATTTTGAATAATCGTAACGGATGGAAACCTTTCTTTTATAACCGCAATCGAATTGTCTGTAGAAGCATTATCGACCACGTATATTTTTGCATCATCTGAATACGCCACTACCGAAGGCAAAAACTGCTCTAACAGTTTCGCTCCATTCCAGTTTAATATTACGACGGCGATTCTTTTCAATGGTTATTTGGTAATTTGGTTATTTGAAAAATTAGGTAGTTCTTCAAGGAATATATAGTGTTCTTTTTCAAAGTCCATTTGGCAAAAGTAATGATTTAGTCCGTTGGTCACCATCAAGTATTTTGCTTTTAGTGTAAGGTTGTAACGTGCAATTTGGTCAAAAGTTTCTTGAGTGATTTTAACTTCGGGTGCTTTACATTCTATAAGTAAAAAAACAGCACCATCTGATTGAAATACAACTATATCATAACGTTTGGTTACATCATTAATCTTAATAAGTTTTTCAACATTGAGATATGATTTGGGATAGTTTTTCTCTTGAATTAAAAACTGAACGGTGTGTTGACGAACCCATTCTTCGGGAGTGAGTAGGATAAACTTTTTCCTGATATCATCAAAAATAGACACTTTATTTTCACTATTTTTGAAGCGAAAGTTATAGGAAGGAAAGTTTAGATTCTGCATGTAGCAAAAATAGCTAATTTACACAAACTGCCAACTGCGACTGAACACTGAACACTAAATAATGGAGGAAGTAGTAAAAATAATTAACGACATCAAAGCAGGCAACATCAAACCCATCTATTTCTTGATGGGAGAAGAGCCGTATTATATAGACAGAATAACCGAATATTTGGAACACAACCTTTTGACAGAAGACGAAAAAGGATTTAACCAAATGGTACTTTATGGTCGTGATACTACTATAGATGATATTGTTGCCAATGCTAAGCGTTACCCAATGATGGCAGAACGACAAGTGGTGATTGTGAAAGAAGCGCAGGAACTAGCCAAAACGATTGATCAATTAGAAAAGTATGCCGAAAACCCGCAACCTACAACGGTTTTGGTTTTTGCCTATAAATATAAAACACTTGACAAGCGCAAGAAAGTAACCAAAACGCTTGAAAAATATGGCTTGCTGTATGAAAGCAAAAAAATGTACGATAACCAAGTTGGACAATGGATTAAGAATGTTTTGAAAAATAGAGGATATGGCATTGAACCTAAAGCTATGGTAATGCTCGTTGAGTTTCTAGGAAATGATTTGAGCCGTATTGCAAACGAATTGACCAAACTTGAAATCATTCTTCCAAAAGGAACTACCATTACGCCCAATCATATTGAAGAGAACATTGGGTTTAGCAAAGACTTTAATGTGTTTGAATTCAGGAAAGCCATTGGTGAGAAAAACCAGTTTAAGGCATATCAAATTGCGAACTATTTTGCGCAAAACCAAAAAGACAATCCTATAGTGATGACTAACGGATTGGTGTTTAGTTTCTTTTCAGCTTTGTTGCAATATCACGGTTTAAAAGATAAAACGCCTAACAATGTTGCAAAAGTGTTACGAGTAAGTCCTTATTTTGTCTCTGATTACATTACTGCCGCGCACAACTATCCGATGAAAAAAGTGAGCGCTGTTGTAGCTAAACTGCGAGATGTAGATGTGAAGAGCAAAGGTGTTGGTGCTAACGCCTTACCTCAGAGCGATTTGTTAAAAGAGATGCTAGTAAATATTTTTAATTAAGTACACTTACTGCTTTTACAAATCTCCGTTTATAACCCTCTACATTTAGACTTGTAATAACCACTTTCATTTGTCGACCTGATGTTGAATGGATAAAATCACTTTGCATTCCTTTTGGATTGGTAACGATCCCAATGTGACCAATAACAGTATTGGTCGGACTTAAAAATACGAGTATATCTCCTTTTTGTACTTTATCAATTGGGATTTCTTTTCCAAAATGCTCATATTGTGGCGAACTTCGTGGGACATCAATTTTAAAATGTTTAAAAACATAATATACAAATCCGGAACAGTCAAACCCATCTTTGCTAGAACCCGCTGCCACATAAGGCGTGTTTAATAATTTAATTCCAAAATTTACAATGCTGTCTCTCAAGTAAACATTGTTTTCGGTTAAATTTATGAATGTATTTGTGGTGTTTGTTTCATCTTGTTGCGGAATGGGGGGAAGTCCGCCGAATGAGCGAAACGCAATCCAGGATACAAGTAGCGATATGCTAATGATTGTTGCAAACTTTAAGAGAATTATCCTTTGAGATGTCATATTAAAAATGGGCAAAGTGCTATCCTGCATATACAAAGTTACCTTTATTTAAAGTATTTTAAACGAAAGCAAAGAATTGTTTTACCTTATTCTAATTTAGTAGATTTTCCGACCTTTAAATAGATATGATTGATAGCGTCAATAAATTCAATTTTTGTTTTTTGTTTATTTATTTTCATCTCCGTCGATCCTTTTTCATTCACCAAAGTATAGGAAGTAATGTTGGGATTAACTTCCTGTACATGAAATTCTACAATTTTATATTTTAGTTTGGTGTTAGTAAAAAAGAAAACTACTTCCTTTTTTTGGGTATCTAAAAACACAAACGAATATTCGTTTCCAGAGAGATTGCATTCGCCTTTTTTAAAGGGTTTGGTATCCACACAATATTCTTGTACGTTAAAGACTTTTTGTTGCGCGTATACTCCTGATGTTATAAGCAAGATAAAAAGAAACTTTTTCATGAGATTTGTTTTCAAAGTCTTTACAAAAAATGAGCCACAATTTTATTCGCATATCAAAACGGTATTAATACTCAATTTTCCTTTCCTTTACTACCTAAACTTAAAACTCAAATCTTTTTTATATCTTTATACTTCAAACATTATTTCTATGAAAAAACTATTCCTTCTACCCATTATTTTAACTGCAATAACACTTCAAGCCCAAGATACTTACATCCAATGTGGTAAACTGTTTGATACCAAAAACGGTAAAGTACTTACTAATAAAACTATTATCGTTTCAGGCAAAACCATCAAGCGCATTGAAGACGGTTTTATCAACCCCACCAACGCAGCTGATAAAACAGTTGATTTAAAAACCAAAACCGTAATGCCCGGTTGGATAGACATGCACGTGCACCTAGAGGAAGAAAGCAGCCCAACACACTACATAGAAGAATTTACTTTGAACGATGCCGACATCGCATTTAATGCGGAGTTATTTGCCAGTCATACGCTTTTGGCGGGTTTTACCACCGTTAGAGACCTTGGTGGAACCGGTGTTAACGTATCGCTTAGGAATGCTATTAATGCGGGTAAAGTAACAGGACCACGCATTTTCACTGCCGAAAAAGCATTGGCATCTACAGGAGGCCATGCCGACCCAACAAACGGTTATAGAAAAGACTTAATGGGAAACCCTGGTCCAAAAG
>JAYVNT010000304.1:0-4748 GCA_043758285.1 Flavobacterium sp. | reverse complement strand
GTCATTTCGACGGAGGAGAAATCACATAAAGTAACTCAAATAATATGATTTCTCTTTCGTCGAAATTACATACAAGGGGATTTTGTATTTAAAACCGTGTCGAATTTGAACTATTTCAAACTGCCAACCATCTCCTCTGGTTTTACCCAAGCGTCAAAATCTTCAGCAGAGACATAACCCAATCGAACGGCTTCTTCTTTTAGAGTTGTTCCGTTTTTATGTGCTGTTTGCGCAATTTCGGCCGATTTGTAGTAGCCAATTTTAGTATTCAAAGCTGTTACCAGCATCAATGAATTAGCAACTAATTCCTTAATTCGAATATGATTTGGTTCGATACCGCTAGCGCAATGCTCTTCAAAAGAAATACAGGCATCACCAAGTAAACGTGCCGATTGCAAAAAGTTGGCAGCCATTACGGGTTTAAAAACATTCAATTCATAATGACCTTGCATACCACCAACGGAGATTGCTACATCGTTGCCCATCACTTGCGCACAAACCATAGTTAATGCTTCGCATTGGGTTGGATTCACTTTTCCCGGCATTATTGATGAACCTGGTTCGTTTTCAGGAATTAAGATTTCACCAATTCCAGAACGAGGACCAGATGCCAGCATTCGAATATCATTTGCAATTTTATTTAAAGAAACGGCTAATTGTTTCAAAGCACCATGTGCTTCAACAATGGAGTCGTGCGATGCCAATGCTTCAAACTTGTTGGGAGCCGTTACGAAAGGATGACCTGTGAATTTGGCAATATATTCGGCAACCTTTACATCATAACCTTCAGGGGTGTTTAGTCCCGTTCCAACGGCGGTTCCGCCAAGTGCCACTTCTGATAAGTGTGATAATGTATTTTTTAACGCTTTGATACCATAATTTAATTGGGCAACATAACCCGAAATTTCTTGACCCAATGTCAAAGGCGTGGCGTCCATCAAATGGGTACGACCAATTTTTACCACGTTCATGAATTCCTTAGATTTTGCATCCAACGTATCGCGCAGTTTTTCAACACCAGGAATAGTTACTTCAACTACTGCTTTATAAGCTGCAATGTGCATTCCTGTTGGGAATGTATCGTTTGACGATTGTGACTTGTTTACATCGTCATTGGCTTTTACTAGTTGCTCGCCTTCGCCGATTTTGAAACCAGCTAAAACTTGCGCACGATTAGCAATCACTTCATTAACATTCATATTACTTTGCGTTCCCGAACCAGTTTGCCAAATAACTAGAGGAAACTCATCTGTTAATTTTCCGGCTAGAATTTCGTCGCAAACGGCTGTAATGGCATCACGTTTCTCAGTTGACAAAACATCTAAATCACAATTGGCATAAGCGGCAGCTTTCTTTAGATAGGCAAATCCTTCAATGATTTCCTTTGGCATTGATGCCGATGGGCCTATTTTGAAATTATTTCTAGAACGTTCTGTTTGAGCTCCCCAATACTTGTCGGCAGGAACTTTCACTTCGCCCATTGTGTCTTTTTCTATTCTATATTCCATTTTGTGTGTTTGTGGTTTATCGTTATTTAGAATTCCTAAATTTGAGTTCAAAATTACGCATAAAAACTATTTAATAAAAATTGATTTTGTTTTTTGGATAGCTTAAATATTCCGCTTACATTTGCTTATAATTCAAAAAAATTCCGGAAAACATGTTTGAATTTTCACAGTATTTAGGTTTCTTAGCTTTCTTGACCATTTTAACCATTGGTTTTTGGTTGATGATGTTTTTAGTGACTTTCGTTGTTCCTTTTTGGATCTATGGAGGTGTTAAAGAATTATTAGAAGAAAGAAAAGCAAAAAGAAACGCAGAACAAACAGCTTAAACTTAAACTTTTTGTTTACTAAAAAGTCCCGATAGTATCGGGACTTTTTTTATTGTGTTAGCCTTGGTAATCGTTATTGTCATCTTGTTGATTTCCTTTTGGTTTTTTGTCTTTGTCTTTATCCTTATCGTTTGTTTTCACCTTGTTGAATCGGTACGTAAACGAAAGATTGATTTGTCTAACATTTCTTTGTTGCTCGCTATAGGAATTGATGGTTCCCAGAAGGGTTTCCAGATGCGTTTCACTAATTCTTTTTCTGGAATTGAAAACATCATTTACATTTAAGGCAATTGTTGCTTTATCTTTTAAAACGTCTTTACTGAAAGCTAAATTAGCACTCAAAACCCCTAAGCTTTTTCCTTGTGCGTTGTTTTGTGGCGCATTGTAGGTAGCATTAGTTTGCCAATCGATTTTAAAAGGCAATGTTATTTTTGATGAAACTCTGGTAAACCAACTTGCAGCGGTATTATCAAAATTTTCATTTACAACTACGCTAGTGTTTGCTAATATATAGGAGTAACTTCCTGTTGTTTTACTTTGAAAAAAGTTGAAATTTCCATTCAGTTTCCACCATTTATAAAGCGTATAGTTTATATTGAATTCAAACCCAAAACGGTCTTCGATAGCCAAATTAATGGGTGTTGATAAAATTATTGGGGTAGTAATATCGGCACCACCTACAACTTGAATTACTTGACCATTTTGATCAAGAATATCGGCACCATCAACAATTGTGGTTACTACAGAATTCCCGTTTGGTCTTCTAATAAACTGAAATACATCATTGGTTCTGTTGAAATACACGGATGTGCTAAATGTTACTTTATCCCATTTGTTCATGTATCCAACATCATACGCATCGGTAAGTGATGGATTGATATCGGGATTCCCTTGAAAAATATTTACGTTGCTCGAATAATTCGAAAATGGATTTATAAATCGAGAACGTGGTCTTGCTATTCTTTTGCTGTAGTTAAGCGAGACGGTGCTTTTTTTAGACAATTGATACGTCAAGAACGCACTTGGGAAAAAGTTATGGTATTTTTTATTGTTATAATCACTTGTGGTCAAAAGATTAATATCAATATTAGAGTCTTCGTATCGAATTCCAAACAAATAAGAGAACTTGTTGATTTTTGAACCAAATTGTGTGTACAAAGCATTGATTTTTTCTTTGTAATCTAATTTATTAGTATAGTACAAATTGGGTATATAATTTCCGCTATTGTCAATACTACCAACTCTGTAATCAGTCAATAATTCATTAAAATTGCCTTTGTAACCCGCTTCAAATTGACTGTTTTTGCCTAATGGTAAAACATAATCTGATTGAAATAGGTTATTCTTTTGAGTTTGATAATTTATGGTTTTTTCCTTGGTAGCATTACTTTCCTGTCCAACAATAAGATCAGTTATAGTGGAAGCATCGTTATCTACATCATTAGAAAAAGACATATCTACGGTAAGTTTGTGACCGTCTTTTTTGAATTTTTTGGTAAAATTAGTTATGTATTCATATTCATGCGTATTAGTAAACTGATCATTATATCTGTTGCGAACAAAATCACTTGTAGCATCAGGAAAATTGTTATACAAAAGAACATTGTCTGGATTTGATCCATCATTTTTTCTGTAATTAAAAGTGTTTGTCCACGTTAAAGTTTTGTCCAAATACCAATCTACACCTATAGTATAATTGAAACCTTTTCTACCTCTTTCTCTGGTACTTCTCTCGTTGATTGATTTTTTAATTGTTCCGTCAGCATTTAAATAATTAGTATTTACCAACGAATTTCCAGGTGCTTTGCTATCGTTGTATCCTAGTGTAGAAAAAAGATTGAATTGTTCACTTTTGAAGTTTACATTAGAAACCAATCCATAGTTTTGAGGATTTCCAACAGTGCCAATAATGGTTCCGTTAATGCCTTGATTTTTCCCTTTTTTCAATAGTATATTGATAATTCCACCGCCACCTTCCGCATCATAACGGGCAGATGGATTGGTAATCACTTCAATTTTATCTAAAGCATCGGCTGAAATAGTTCGCAAGACATCAGCAATATTTATTGCATTTGATGGTCTTCCGTCAATGAGTATTTTTACATTATCGTTTCCTCTCAAAGCTACATTCCCATCGGCATCAACCGTAACCGATGGCACATTGTCAAGCACGTCACTGGCAGTTCCACCTTTTACAATCATATCTTGACCAACGTTATAAACTTTTTTATCCAATTTTATTTCGACAGTAGTTTTTTTGGCACGAACAACCACTTCGTTAAGTTGGGAAGTATCTTCTTCTAAAGCTATTGTTCCCAAATTTGTAGCTTCGGTCAATTGTTTTTGAGAAATAGCAGTTGGTTTAAAAGAAATAAATTCAAGAGTTATGCTGTAAATGCCAGGAGCAACTTCTATGGAATAATCACCTTTGTTATCGGTAATTCCTCCAAAGATCAACTTAGGATTTTTATTGTTTTTGAGAGTTATCGTTGCATATTCAAGCGGAAGTTTACTAGTTTTTTCGATGATTTTGCCACTAATTGTAATTTTGGCTCGCTCAGGTTTTTGTTGTCCAAAACCTATAATTGAAACAAGTAATAGTATCGATGATAGAAGATAATTAAATTTTTTCATGGGTAAATTTTAACTTTCGAAACAAAATTACACCTAAGAGTTTTAAACTAATCCCAACGGTTTGTTAAATAAACCCATTCAATTTATCAATGTCTCTTCCAATTATGGCTTTGTTGTCAGCAATGAGGATTGGTCTTTCAATCAGAATAGGATGTTTGGCTAGGGCATTTATGATGTCATTATCGGTCATTGTTTCGCCTTTATAATTTTCAATCCAAATAGTTTCTTTTTGACGCACCAACTCAATGGGTTTTATGCCCAGTTTTTTAAGTAGCACTTT
>JAYVNT010000303.1:0-4750 GCA_043758285.1 Flavobacterium sp. | reverse complement strand
TTTGGAATAAGTAAAATTTTATCAAATGAAAAAGGCAGTTTTTATTATAGTTGGATTATTTTTTGTGTTTGTGATTTTAATCTTATTGAACCCATTAGGCACTTCTAAAGAAAATAACATCGAAGTTTTTGGAGTTGTAAAATCTGTATCCGAAGGTGGTATTAAAGATTTGGTTTTTGAATTAGAAAACGATAAAACCACTTATTACGTCAATCGTGGATTAGAAAATGGTTTTACATTGGAAAAAACCAAAGCTGATTATTTAGGCAAAAAAGTAGTTTTAAATTATGCTAAAGGATGGACGATATTAGCTCCTTTTGGAACAATGAGTAAAAACATAAATCAGATTTCAATTGATGGTAAAGCCATATATTCCGATTGCAAATAAAGTTGTTTTATAAAAACACTTTAGGATGCCTGTTCCAGCCGTACCCTATAGGTCTAAGGTGCTTAGGATAACTATGCCAACCGTGCAGTGTATATATCTACACATTTTTTTTAATAACTATTTAAAGAAAACATCATACCCAAAACGAACTAACGTTCCGATAACGACTATCAAAAAGAAGATGCGAATAAACCCATTGCCTTTTTTGATGGCGAGCTTCGCTCCAACCCAACCGCCAAAAGCATTGCAAATAGCCATAGGAATAGCAATTGCCCAGATGATTTTTCCTTTGATGACAAATAAACAAATCGAGCCAAAATTGGTTGCCAAGTTAACCATCTTCGCATTGGCAGAAGCATGAAGAAAATCGAAGCCAAGTACCGATACAAATGCCAAAACCAAAAAACTACCCGTTCCTGGACCAATAAATCCATCATAAAATCCGATGCAAATACTCATAATAATGGCTAAGAAAAGTTGCCTGTTATGCGATAGATTTTTGGCTTGGTGTTGCCCAAAATTCTTTTTACTAAAAGTATAAATAGCTATTAAACTCAGTACCGCGAGCAGCAATGGTTTCATAAAATCGTTATGCACTTTGGTCAACAAATTAGAGCCCAAAAAAGCGGAAACAAAAGCAACAACTGCCATAATAGAGAGCAACTTCCAGTTCATCGTCACCTTTTTTAAATACTGACGTGCTGCAAAAGCAGTACCACTAAAGGCAGGGATTTTTAACGACCCAATTAGGGTTGAAACAGCAAGATTTGGTAATACTATCAACGCAATCGGAGTTTGTATCAATCCGCCACCGCCAACAATAGCATCTACAAAGCCGGCAAAGAAAGCGGCAATACAAAGTATGATTAGCAGGTATGTTTCCATAATTGTGACCAATGAAAGAAAAAAAACCAGAATGACAAACTTTAAATCTTATTCTAAATCTAAGTTTTCTATTATTATATTTTCACAATTGGTTGTATGTAATCTATATCTTTTTATGGATTTATTAATTGCTTCAAAAAAAGCTCTAGAACATCCATCTTCAAAACCATCATGCAATTCAATTACAATTGTTTTTATTTTAGGCAACCATTCTTGATAATTATCTGAAAAAAGTTGTTTCTCGCTAGTTTCAATATCAATTTTTAAGATATCAACACGATTAATTTCATATTTATTAAGTAATGTGTTTAAAGAAATAGCTGACACGTTGCCTTCTTCTTCATTTTCTTCAACGATTATCCCCCATTTTCCTCTATTAAATTTGTCGAATACTTTTAGTTTTGAATCTTTGTTCCAAATTCCAGAATTTTCAAAATACATATTATCATATGGTAATAGATTTTTTTTTAATAACAAATAATTGTCTAAATCTGGCTCGATAGAAATAATTTTTGTTTTAGGAAACTTATTCTTCATAACAATTCCAAACAAACCAATATTAGCACCACAATCTATTATTACTTTAGGATCTTTAACATAAGTACTACTGTATTGTTTGTTTAAAAATACTTCGTTAAATAATAACGTGTCAACAATACCATCCCTTAAATCAAAAGGATGTTTAATAGCAGTTAATTTTATATTTTTTATAAACCCAAATTGAAATCTAATAAAAAGCCAACATCCATTTATTAATCCAAAATTCAAACAAAATTTTATTAAAAATTTAATTTTTTTCATTTTGCTACTATATTCATATGTTTAATAATGTACTTATTTAATAAAAACTAAACACGAACAATGTTAGCACCCAGCGCACGTAGTCGTTCATCAATGCGTTCGTAACCTCTATCAATTTGCTCAATATTTTGAATAGTTGAAGTTCCTTTGGCAGAAAGTGCTGCAATCAATAACGAAATTCCTGCTCTAATATCAGGCGAACTCATAGTGGTCGCTTTCAGTTGCGATTGGAAATTGTGTCCCATAACTACCGCTCTGTGCGGATCGCACAACATAATTTTGGCACCCATATCAATCAATTTATCTACAAAGAACAAGCGGCTTTCAAACATTTTTTGGTGAATTAATACATCGCCATTGGCTTGTGTTGCTACTACCAAAATGATACTCAACAAGTCGGGCGTAAACCCTGGCCATGGTGCATCGGCAATGGTTAGAATTGACCCATCAATATCGGTTTTGACCGTATATCCTTTGGTATGCGCCGGAATATAGATGTCATCTCCTTTTTTCTCTAACGTAATGCCTAGTTTTCTGAATACACTCGGAATAACTCCAAGGTTTGCCCACGATACATTTTTAATGGTAATTTCACTTTTTGTCATAGCCGCAAGGCCAATCCATGAACCAATTTCAATCATATCTGGAAGTATTCTATGCTCACAACCACCAAGCATTTCTACACCTTCAATAGTCAATAAGTTAGAACCAACTCCAGTGATTTTGGCTCCCATCGAGTTCAACATTTTACACAACTGTTGCAAATAAGGTTCGCAAGCAGCGTTGTAAACAGTAGTTATTCCATCAGCCAAAACTGCCGCCATCACTATGTTTGCCGTTCCGGTTACCGATGCTTCATCCAGCAACATATCGGCACCTTTTAATCGTCCGTTGACTTCCACACCATAGAAATGGTCTTCTCTCTCGTAACGAAATTTGGCACCAAGGTTAATAAATCCTTCAAAGTGGGTGTCTAAACGACGACGACCTATTTTATCGCCACCCGGTTTTGGAATATACCCCTTTCCGTATCGCGCTAATAGTGGTCCAACAATCATAATCGAACCTCTTAAACTACCGCCTTCTTTTTTAAACGCTTCGGTTTCTAGATACCCAACATTAACATCGTCCGCTTGAAAGGTGATAGAACCTGGTCCGTTTTTTTGGATTTTAACACCTAGATTTCCTAGTAATGTTATCAGTTTATTGACATCTATAATGTCTGGAATGTTGTTGATTGTTACTTTTTCAGGAGTTAAAAGCACCGCACATAAGATTTGCAATGCTTCGTTTTTGGCTCCTTGTGGCGTTACGTCTCCTTTTAGTTGGATGCCACCTTCTATTTGAAAAGTTCCCATAGTTTGTTTAGTTTTGGGTTACAAGTTGCGGGTTGCGGGTTTTAAATAACTCGCAAAATGGAACTCACAACTCGCAATTATTTTGGATTATTGTTGTTATTGTTTTTTTTGACAAATGGTTTCTTGCCGTTTGTATTAATTTTAATCTTAGGATTACTTGACGGCATGTTTTTGTTGGACATTTTTTTATTTGTCCGCATCAAATCGTTGGTGGTTAACAGCTCTTCGGTGCTTTGCAATAGGTTCAACTTCCCGGCTGATAATTCATAAAGGTGTTCAAAAATTACCAAATCAGTCACCGTATCTTTGTTCCAACTCAGGTAAGACTTTTTCATGTGGTTAGCAATCACTTTGACCAACGCATTTTTCATATCGCCATCTTCCCAACTATTGGCAACATCAATCATGTATTTGATATTATTGCCATAAAAACGGTACTTGGGGTTTTTTTGCGGATACGCTAAGCGTTCCGGTTTTAGATAAATTACATCTCTAGTTGGGATAGGATACGGAGAATCAACATCCAATTTAAAATCGGACATGATAAATATTTGATCCCATAATTTGTGTTGAAAATCAAGCACATCTCGCAGGTGCGGGTTCAAACTTCCCATGACTTGAATAATGTACTTTGCTGCTTTATTGCGTTCTACTTTGTCTTCAATAACCGTAGCTTGGTCTATCAATTTTTGCAAATGACGCCCATATTCCGGAATGATTAAATGCGGTCTTTCGGCATTATATTCCATGTGGTGCACCACCTCGTTCGCGTTTTCTTTTATATATTTTTCTCCCATTATAATGAAATTATTCCTTCAATAGTTGACAATTCGATGTATTTTTCAACAACGCGGTCAGGGCTTTCCATCATCACGTTTATCGATATACTGGTATACTTTTCGTTTTTTGATTTTTTGGTGTGAATTACGGCACCTATATTGTCAAAAGCATTTTCTATTTCTTCCACTTTTTTTGGGCTTGTGGGCACAATAAATTTATATAAATATTCACTTGGCCATTCGGAAGTATTGTTGAGCTCTTCGCGTAATCTGATATAAAATTCTTCAGTCTTCTTATCCATTTTTAAATAAAATAAAAGCAAATATACAGTATTGATTTTAGATTTTATAAGTCAGATAAAATTATCCAATTAAATATAACAAAAGAAGACGAACAAATAAACTTGTCCGTCTTCTTTTTAAAATAATACAGTAATCTTTTATCGTTTCACAACTCTCAGCGTTTTCAACTCTGTTCCTTGGTCTACAATAATGTTATAAACTCCAGATGGATAACCATTGCCTATTTGCAGCGCATC
>JAYVNT010000302.1:0-4773 GCA_043758285.1 Flavobacterium sp. | reverse complement strand
AGAATTGTTTTCAATTTAAATGATTGATCGTTCGCAATTGAAAAATCTACATAAGTATATTCTTTATGTGGATTTTTAGTTAGGCAAACTGTTTCGGTTTTCTGTAACACTTCTCCTAACGATAATATTTTTCAAAATTTATTCATCATCATCGCTTCCTTTTTCATATCCTTCGAAGTAATACGATTGTTCTATTCCTTTAAAAATAATTTCTCTGTTGTTTACCTCATGGCTTAGGTTGGCTGCAAGCAGGGTTCTTATCTCTAAAGCATTTACGGGGCTTCGTTCCATTGCTTGTAGGTAAAGTTCTTTGCTTACCAATTGCTAGTTCACCACTTTTGTAAGTCGTTTTTTCAGCAGCATATCCAACCATATTCTCATAGTTCTTCCGTTGCCTTCCATAAAAGGATGAGCAATATTCATCTCAACATATTTCGCAATAATTTCTTCAAAAGTATTTTCAGGCATCTGATCAATTTTTGCCAATGCTTCTTTTAAATACAAAGCATTTGCAAACCTAAAGCTACCTTTAGAAATATTTTGTATGCGTAGTTGTCCTGCAAAATTATACAATCCATCAAAAAGATACTGTTGTATATTCATTAATCCTTTTGTCATTCCAATTTCTATTTTATCAATGTAGCCAGTTTCAAACAAGCGAAAAGCATTTTCTAAACTTTTCTTGTCAATATTTTTCATTTCAATTCCTTAAAGGTTGAAAGTATTGTGTTGGTTTATGCATCAAGCAATTTCATTTCACTTAAAATTTACTGTTAGCTGCTGGTGCGTGTGATAATGTTCAATTGGGAAATCTAACTTAAGTTAGTTAATCCTACTATAGGTTTACAGTTCATTTTTATTCCTAATTTTAGCATTGGTTGTTACTTATTGCTTCTGAAACTTATGATGTAGACTCTTCATTAATACTTATGAAAAGATTTTCCAATGCACTAAAATGTCGTCGACTTCCTTTTATCGTAGTGTGATGTTACCGCCAAAACAATATTGAGTGCATCGCCTTCAATATTTCTTCCTAATGATTTACGTTCCGTTTGTTGTATGCCGACAACTATGTTTGATGAATAATTTTGAATTGACAAGGTTATACGCAATTATTGAAGCCCAGTGTTTTCATTCATCGAAGTAATGTTCATTTTTCTTTTCTTCACATGTATGTTTTTTGAAAATTTTTACTTTGGAGCATTGTATGAAAATTAACACACTGAATGATTTACTATTTTCCGATTCCTAAAATTTTTTACCTGCGTTTCGAATGATTTTCTTGTTCATTTCTACATGAATAGTATAAAATTATTTCAGGGTGCGATAGTGCCACCAAATGCATTGGCATTAGTTGAACCTTACTTGCAAATTTAGTTTCAAAAATGTTCGTCCATTTTCACGATACAAGTCGCCAAAATTGTAACGACTTGTGCTTGCTTGTTCGAGACGTGTATTATTGAGTAAATAATTTTGAAATTCATTTCGATTGTAAATATGATAACAAACTAATTCTCCATTAGCTTTTACGATAATTATTCCACCCGTCGCATCATACTGTCCAGTCCACATTGTTGCTGGTGTCATTCCCAAAGCACTATCGGTCAAAAAGTTTTTTATTTTGTATTCATAAAAAGGATGACCTTGTGATAAGTCAAAATGCAACGGATTGTTTATTGCTAATTGACCCAATGTTGGTGCAAGTAAAGCAAGTCCGGGTGTAGAATATTTGAGTAGTAAAAGTTCCGCTAAAATTTGTGGAAGGTCGCTGTCGATTAGCTGTAAATTTAATTGTAAAGTTGCTGACTGAACATGATGAAACTGAACTTCAAATCCTCTTCTTTTTATTTCTGAAATTCTATTCGCAATTTTTGGAGTTGTCTCAATTAAATTTATTTCAACAATATTTAATTCACCTTCACCTAAAATTTCGTAAATGAAGTTGGTTGTATTTCCAGGATTAAATAATGTTGAATTCCCACCTAGCATTGATTTAATACTGAAACCAAGTTTCGGTTGCATTCCTGTATTCAAATCGTGAACTACAACTTTTATGTCTGCTTTATCTGTTTTTAAAGCTGTCAAAGAA
Source organism: Flavobacterium sp. (assembly GCA_043758285.1). Lineage (GTDB taxonomy): Bacteria > Bacteroidota > Bacteroidia > Flavobacteriales > Flavobacteriaceae > Flavobacterium. The sequence continues at coordinate 2,684 of JAYVNT010000302.1, read as the reverse complement.
TGTATATCAATGCTATTTAGAAAAGTTTCAATATCAGTAAATGCAAAACTTCTTCCTTCAGCTTTTCTTAATTCATTGAAAAGTTGTTGAGAACGACTTACAAACTCAGCAATTGGTAAATTCAAAAGATCATTGTTGTCACCATCAACAATTTTAATATTACCGTTAATTCTATAAACTCTACTGATTGCGTTTTCTTGTCTAAGAATCTTAATGATTGGATAGTAAACATTTGGGATTGCATTCAGATTTGCATCTGCTGCATTTAATCTTCCGTCTGCAAGTAGTTTGAGAAAAACATATATTTCACTCCATTCTCCTTTATTTCCTGTTAGCATTTTTTATTCCGATTAGTTCTAAAAGTTTATTTGCTGTAGCCTGAATTGCAGGAACGGCAACGGAATTTCCGAATTGCTTGTAAGCTGATGCGTCTGCAACAGGAATTACATATTTGTCTGGAAAGCCTTGAAGCCTTGCCCATTCTCTTGGTGTCATTTTGCGTATTCCTTCACGGTTAACAGTTCCTTTAATGTGTGTTGTAGGTGTAAAGTCTGTGATTCTATGGTCATAAACTAAATTTCTCTCTCTGCCCATGCCACCCACAACAATTGCATTTGCAATTCCATCATCAGGAATTATTGCATAGCCAAATCCATTGCCTTTACTTTCGTGTCTTTCTTTATGATTGATTAGAGTTTGAACATATTGGGTTGAAAGAAAATATTTTGTAGCAGGAACTTTTTTCTCTTTAACATCTGCAAATTTTACTATTTTCTTCAATGGTTTAGGGTATTCAAATTTTGTTACACCTTGGTCTTTCCTAAATCCAACAATATAAATTCTTTCTCTTTGTTGAGGAACTCCAAAGTTTTTCGCATTAATAATTTGCGGTTCAGGTACGAAATAATCAAGGTCGTTGCGTAAAACATTTAGAATTGTTGCTAGCGTTTTACCACCGTTGTGGTTTCTTAATCCTTTTACATTTTCGAGGAAAATCGCTTTTGGTTTTTTGCGTTTAATGATTTCTGCAACATCAAAAAATAATGTTCCTCTAGTGTCCTCAAATCCGCCACGTTTCCCAGCTATTGAAAATGCTTGACAAGGAAAACCTGCACACAAAACATCAAAACCGTCTGGAATAAATTTTTTGGTTTCTTCTTTTGTTATGTCGCCAAATGGAACTTCGCCAAAATTTGCTCGGTAAGTTTTTTGTGCATCTTTATCCCATTCAGAGGTAAACACACATTTACCACCTAAATTTTGCATTGCCAGTCTAAAACCACCAACGCCAGCAAATAAGTCAATAAATTTGAATTGATAATTTTCGGGTGTTGGAAAAGGAACATCATTAACTTCAAATAATAGTTGTTGTATGGCGTCTTCACAAACCATGGAAAGATCGTTTTCTTCCTCTTGGTATTGGACATATTCTTTAATGTATTTTAAGGCATCTTTTTTAAAATGCTTCGCAACACCATTGTCAATATTATGAAGGTAATGAGTAATTACAGCCTTTTTTTCATTAGCTGGTACAGGTTCAACTAATCTAATTTGAAAGCGTTTGCCGTCAAGCTCGTCTATGCTGATTTTCTCTTTCAACTTCATCCTTTTGTAATTCTATAATTCATGTCGTAAAGTTAAATTTTTTAATGCTCATTTTATTAAAAGTTGCTTTCAAATTGTCAACCATCCAATTGTCGGGTAGTCGATTGGCTTTGGGTGCGATCGGGCAAAATTCAATGTGACTAGTCCTCAAAAAATTTTAAGTATCTTAAGTTAATCATGCATAGGTTTACAGCTCATTTGTTTCCATATTTTTTAATTAGAAATTTATATTACATTTCCATTTTCTTTAAATCCCTCATCACTTCACTCTCCACTTTTTCAAAATTCGGTAAATTTTTATTTGCTGATTCAATGAACGTTCCTGGTAACCTTTGTATTGTGGTAAATGCTCTGCTAGTTTTTTAGAAAATTGTTAGAGTTTAATTTTTTAGCTGAACATTTGTTTGCGAATTCCTTTAAACAATCCCGGCTCATTTCCCCCACACACTTCTTAAAAGATCTAATCAAAACAGTAACACCATCATCAACCCTACTGTAATCGCCGATGTCTCTATTTCTCAAATCTGTTCACTGCTTTATTTTGTGATTAAATTTATTTCCATGTGAAGAATTCAAAATCATTTTTCCCTATTAATCTTTTTCATTCTAAAAACTTCTATACACAATGGTAAATAATATTCACATCAATACAAAAAAATTACAACTCCTCTCGTACATACAATTCGCTCTTGAACTGATAAAAACCTTGCTCGTAATTGGTGTGGGGAACTCCAACAATTTCTCACTCTCGAACTCAAACCAGAACTCAAACTTTTCACACTTAAACTCGAACTCAATTGACTTCCTAAGTTTCCCCCTAAAACTAAAAACGACCAACATCTGCATGATACAGAGGTTGGTCGTTTTGTCTATGTGCATTTTAGAGTCTCTTTCTGGTGAATAAACTCTCACCGATTTTCCACACTCACGCTCAAACAATGCACTCAATTTTGCTCTCCCTCCTGGGCTCGAACCAGGGACCCTCTGATTAACAGTCAGATGCTCTAACCAGCTGAGCTAAGGAAGAATCTTCGCAATTCTGGTTTTTTGACTTGCGGACGGCAAAATTAGTAAACAAC
>JAYVNT010000301.1:0-4780 GCA_043758285.1 Flavobacterium sp. | reverse complement strand
GTTTTTGTATTGTAATATTTGGCGTTAAAAACCTCATAGTTTTCGGTATCATTATTTACCACATAAGCTGATTTTTCTTTGTTTAAAATAATTTCTTTTATAATAACGGCTTGCTTTCGGTTATCTCTGTAATCTTGGGGTCTAAAATGCATAAAAACGGTTGGAGCCAATTTTTTATAATAGGCATCTGGAGCGTAATGTAAGTATTGTCCACTTAGCGAATAACGAATATTGTATAAATTACTGTCTCTATTATATTGATTAATATATATAGTTCCTTTTCCAGATATATTTTTTGTTTTGGTTGAAATTGTTGGATTAATATCAAAAATAAAAGGTTTGTCTAAAATTGTTTTATTTTGAAAAAGGAAACCAGGCAAAAATCCATCGTATAAATTGTATTCCAAAGTCGGAACATATAAAATCTGGTTATAATTTGGGTCTTCTAAATCCTTCATAAAGTTGAATTTTATTGGACGATTATTAAGCCTAAAACAATTCAAGGAACGCCAATTATTTCTCAAATTAAATTCCGGAACTTCATTTTTGTAATTAATCACAATTTTATCCGCATCATTTCTTGGAATGTTATAAATACTGTCGGAAGCAACGTTATTGAACCATTTTTTGAAAACTATAGTTGCATCTTTTAAACCATATACAGAGATAGGGACATTGGTTTTTGTTTTGTTTTTTATAGAAAAACGGATACTGTCTTTGGTTCGAGTTACCTTCTCAAATTTGAAATCAATAAGGTCACGAGAATTAATGATTTTATCAAAAAACCAATTAATTTTTTTTGGAGAATTTGCTGTTAAAATTGTTTCAAAATTCTTGCTATCGGTTTGTTGTGTTTTATTCAAAACAAGAAATTGTTGCATACTATTTTGTACAATATTGTTTTCTAAATAACTATTTAAATATCGCAAACTAAGACCAGCTCTATATTTAGATGCGATTTTTTCATTGAATTTTATCAAAGTATTTTTTGGATTTCCCAATGGTTGGTCTAAGTTTTTCCGTGCCATGACCATATACAAATAGCTGTATTGATCATTAAAATCAAGCGAAACCATGTTGTAACTTTTTAGCAATTTTAACTTGGCAACGCTTCCCATCATCTTGGCATCAGGATGAAATTCTTCTATATACTTCATCATAATATAGACTTGAAAACCATCATAAATCCAATTGTCTTTTCGTGGGTCAAGCCGAAGTGTATTTTGAAGATAATTGTTGAGATAGGTTTTTAAAAATTTAATTTCATATAAAAATTCGTCAGGAAACGGACTGATAAAAAGTGGCAATTGGTTCAGTCCATAAAACGGATTTCTATCATAATCAGCTTGAGAAACAGTAATTTTTTCGTTTGGAAATTTACCCAAATTTTCTGAAACATAATTTACAATTCTATCCACAACAATGGCTCTTTGAATGTCATTTAACCGAGTTTCTCTTAGATTGGAAACGACTTCGAGATCTACATTTTTATATACTTCAAAATCCTTTTTACCATCAACAAACAGATTGAAATCTAACCGATTTTTTCCGGAAAACTGATAAGTATTGAAACCATTCAAAGTTTCTTTTTGCACTTCATTCAAATCAGAATACAAATCTAAGTTTTGAGGAATTTTGATTTCGATATCATAATCCGAAATAGCATTTGCACAATCGTCTAAATTTAAATTATCATATTTGACAAAAGCGTTATTTTCATATCGGGTCGGAACAAGAAAGCAGTTTTTGAGATACATTTTACCATCATTACCATAACCATATTTTGTGAATTTATTACTTGGGATTTTTACAGTATACGTTAGCGTAAAGGTTACTTTTTGATTCGGAAGCAAATTTTCTTTAAGTCTAATTTGAATAACATCTGGATATTTTTCGTCTCTTTCCCAAGTCAACGAATTTTTGATTTCGTCAATGATGTTTATATTGCTTGTTCTTCCTCTTTCTTTTTCTTTGGCCAAATGAAAACTTCTTTCAAATTCATCGGAAAACCTTGCTGCCAAAGGAGTGTTTTTTGCAGTGTAGCCATTCATCCAATCGTTCAAAACTATATTAGTCAAAGTGTCATTCGTCTGGTTGAAAAACGTCAATTCCTGATTAACCATCAATTCTTTTTTTTCATTATCAACTTCCACAATCATTTTGGAATGATGTTGCGCCAATAATTTTACCGGAAATGATAAAAGTAAACCAAGAAAAAATATTTTAAAAATTGATTTCAAAAAGGATAATTACAAGATTTAGGGAAACATACGTTAGAAGTTTGGACTCAGATTGTATTTTTTGTAGAAATTATCAAGCGCTTCAACCACTTCGTCTTCAGTATCCACAATTTTAATCAGGTTCATGTCGTCAGGATTAGCATTGTGTTCTTTTTCTATCATCACCGTTTTTATCCAATTAATTAATCCAGACCAATATTCTGAACCAACCAGTATAATTGGAAACTTTGCAATTTTCTTGGTTTGGATAAGTGTTATAGCTTCAAATAATTCGTCCAAAGTTCCAAAACCACCGGGCATTACAACAAAACCTTGAGAGTATTTTACGAACATCACTTTTCGGACAAAGAAATAGTCAAAATTCAAATTTTTGTCTTTATCTATATACGGATTATAATGTTGCTCAAATGGCAATTCGATATTTAAACCAACAGATGTTCCTTCGCCGTTATGCGCACCTTTGTTACCAGCTTCCATTATTCCTGGGCCACCGCCAGTGATAACGCCATAACCGGCTTTACTGATTTTATAAGCAATTTTTTCAGCTAATAAATAATATTTAGTATCGGGTTTTGTTCGTGCAGATCCAAAAATAGAAACGCAAGGTCCAATTCGCGCCATGGTTTCGTAACCATTTACAAACTCGGACATGATTTTAAAAATCGCCCAAGAGTCGTTGGTTCTAATTTCGTTCCAAGGTTTTTGTTTTAGTTTGTCTTGAATTTTATCATCGTCATTTAGAAAATCTTCTTTCTTCATTTGGTGTTTATTTAGTCTTTTTTTAATGTTTTTGCAATTTTACGAAAGTAATCCTTTTTTTAAAATTCTGGAATATAAATTTTTAGCTTTGATTTTTCTCCCATTCCCATTTTAGCAAGGAGTAGCAATCAGAATCTTCGTTTTTTCCATCCACAACATAGTCTTCCCGTATCGTCCCTTCTTTTGAGAAGCCATATCGAAGTAACAATTTTAGTGAAGGTTCATTTTCAGCAGCTATTAATGCTTGAATTCTATGTAGTTTTAATTCAGTAAATCCGTATTGTAATACAGCATGCAAAGCTTCTGTCATATAACCTTTTTGTTTCTTTTCCTCATTTTTCATATTGTAAAATACTTCCGAGCGATTATGAGTTGTATTCCAGCTATGAAAACCACATTCGCCAATTGGCAGACCATTTTTTTTATCAATTAGCAAAAAGTAAAACATTGAAATTCGGTGGGATTCCATGCCTTTTTCGTGCATGATTTTATAATACTCAAACGCTTCATCATACCCAAAATAAGCATTTATTTCATCTTCTGATTTGGTATTGAAAAGCTCGTGAATGATAGCAGGAGTTAGGCTTTTCAGAGTAAGTCGTTCTGTTGTAATCTCAATTTGATTTTCCATCATGAAACATTTGTTTTTATAATTACTGCAATTCTTTCTTCAAAAACTCCGCTGTATAACTTTTTTTGTTCTTTATGATTTCTTCCGGAGTTCCTTTGGCAACAACTTCACCACCTGATTTTCCGCCTTCTGGACCAATGTCGATAATGTAATCTGCCAATTTAATCACATCCATATTGTGTTCAATTATCAAAATAGAATTGCCTTTGTCAACTAATTTATTAATTACATTCATCAACACACGAATATCTTCAAAATGTAAACCAGTTGTTGGCTCGTCCATGATGTAGAAAGTGTTTCCGGTATCTTTTTTAGATAATTCGGTTGCCAATTTGATACGTTGTGCTTCGCCTCCGGAAAGTGTGGTGCTTTGTTGTCCCAAAGTAATATAACCCAAACCAACATCCTGAATAGTTTTGACTTTTCGATAGATTTTCGGAATGTTTTCGAAAAACGGAACCGCTTCATCAACAGTCATATTCAACACATCCGAAATGGATTTTCCTTTGTATCGAATTTCCAAAGTTTCTCTGTTGAAACGCTTGCCCTGACAGGTTTCGCATTCCACATAAACATCTGGAAGGAAACTCATTTCAATAGTTCGAACACCTGAACCTTCACAGGTTTCACATCTTCCACCCGAAACATTGAAGCTAAAACGGCCCGCTTTGTAACCGCGAATCATAGCTTCGGGCATCATAGCATATAAATTTCTGATTTCAGAAAACACTTCGGTATAGGTTGCCGGATTACTTCTTGGTGTTCTTCCAATCGGACTTTGGTCGATGTCGATTACTTTGTCAATATGCTCTAAACCTTCAATTTTTTTATAGGGCTGCGGTTTTTTCACGCCATTAAAATAATAGGCATTTAAAATTGGATATAGCGTTTCATTTATCAAAGTCGATTTCCCGCTTCCAGAAACTCCGGTCACGCAAATCAGTTTTCCTAACGGTAATTCTACAGAAACATTTTTTAGGTTATTTCCAGTTGCGCCAGTGAGTTTTAGGAATTTTCCATTGCCTTCACGACGTTTTTTTGGAACGTCAATTTTCATTTCACCATTCAGATACATGGCCGTCATGGTGTGTTCTTTGAGCAATTCTTTTGGAGTTCCTTTGCTTATGATTTCGCCACCAAATTTTCCCGC
>JAYVNT010000300.1:0-4780 GCA_043758285.1 Flavobacterium sp. | reverse complement strand
GACAGCAGTAATATCAATGCTTGGGATGGAAGTATAGAAAACTTTGAACAAAACCTATTCAATTCAGCAGAGAATATCAAATCCGACCGTACAGAGGACGATGTGCTTTATGAAATTCTGTTAAAAAATGGCTTAAACCTAACCTTGCTAATAACCACCAAAACTGTTGCAGGTAAAACAGTATACAGCGTTGGTGCCGGAGCATTGTTTATTTGTTTGGCTGATGGAATAACTACAAACGTAGCGGAAGGCATTGGTAAATGGAAAGAAGAACTTCAGCCTTCAACGTGTAAAGTTATATTTAAGGATAACGGCTTTACAGATGTTGATAAAACAAACTCCATCCAAATTTTAAAACGCTTCGGCATAACGGAGGTTAACAGCATTTAATGGAAACTATATATACTGAATATAATGGTTTAATAGAAACCATTTCAACTATTTACACCAATGGTAAAGTTGTAGCCTTGCAGGCAGTAAATAGTCAGTTATTAATTACCTATTGGCAAATAGGGCAACATATAGTAGAGTTTGAGCAAGGTGGTAAAGTTAAAGCCACTTATGGTAAAGCCTTATTAGAAAACCTTTCAAAAGACCTTAAAAATTTGCATGGCAAAGGTTTTAGTCGCAGTAATTTAAGCTACATGCGAATGTTTTTTATCAAATATCCAATTTGTGCGACACCGTCACACAAATTTCAAAACAATGATATTCAACCAAATGAGGAGCTTCCGTACTTGTTGAAAGATACCGAAAATGAGCAAAGTGTAATAAGTGGAACAGTATCGCACAAATTGAGTTGGAGTCATTATGTAGAGTTATTGAAAATAAATGATGATTTAGAACGTAGCTTTTATCAACAACAAGCCCTATTAGAAAACTGGAACATAAGAGAATTAATTCGTCAAAAAAACAGTTCATTATATCTCCGCTTAGCATCATCTAAAGATAAAGAAGGAATTTTAAAACTCGCACATCAAGGGCAAGTTATAGCACAGCCAACCGACATTTTAAAAGATGTTTATGTATTCGAATTTCTTAAAATTGCCGAGCAGTATCATTTATAAGAAACCGATTTAGAGCAATAGAAATCACTATGTAGATTTGGTGTTTTACCATCGTATATTAAAATGTTTTTTACTTATAGATTTAAAAAGAGAGGAAACCAACTATCAAGATGTTGGGCAAATGAATGTGTATTTAGGCTATTTTGAAAATGAAGAAAATACAGAAAGCGATAATCCGCCAATTGGTATTGTATTGGCAAAAGAGAAAGATGAATTGGTAATAAAGTATGCTATGCACAATATATCTTCTCAATTATTTGTGCAAAAATATCAATTGTATTTGCCTAATAAAGAAGAATTAAGAAAAGTAATTGAAGAACAGTTGAACATTGAAAACGATTAAAAAGCTGAAAATGAAATTTTATCTAACCAGTTCAAGTACCTATCTAACTAGTCAGATAAGCTTATCTGACCACCTATTAAGTTTATTATGAAAATAAAATTCGAGGGAGAATTAGATTATCAACAAGATGCTATCAACGCTATTGTAGACATTTTTAAAGGTCAGGAAATCTGCAATTCTAATTTTACCGTTTACTCGCCTGCATTTTTGGCTCAACAGAAAAATTTGGAGTTTAATCAAATTGGTTATGCTAATAAACTAGCATTAACCGAAGCGCAAATTGTAGAGAACGTACAAAACATACAGTTACGCAATGGTTTAAAACCATCACTTCCGAATGAAATTGATAAAATGCATTTAGATTTTTCAATTGAAATGGAAACGGGTACCGGTAAAACCTATGTGTATTTGCGTACCATGATGGAGATGAACCGTAAATACGGTTTTACTAAATTTATTATAGTTGTACCATCCATTCCTATTAAGGAGGGTGTTTACAAAAGTTTGCAGATAACGGCATCGCACTTTGCAGAGCATTATAATAATATCCCTTATAAATATTTCATTTATGATAGCTCTAGGTTAAATGACATAAGAGATTTCGCAACGAATGATCAGCTGCAAATCATGGTAATAAATATCGATGCTTTCAGCAAGAGTTTTGAAAATGAAAGTGATGCTACCAAAAGTGTAAATATCATTCATCGTTATAACGACAAATTGGGGTATAAGCCTTTGCAATTAATTCAAGATGCAAAACCCGTTGTAATTATTGATGAACCACAAACCACGCTAAGTACACCTATCCGTAAAAAGGCAGTCAAAAACTTAAAGCCACTCGCTATTTTAAGATATTCGGCCACGCACAAAACAGATGATAAACCAAATCAAATGTACAAGCTTGATGCTATTGATGCTTATAGCAAGCAATTAGTTAAGCAGATAGAAGTAGCATCAGTTAAAGTGGATGGTGGCGCAAGTAACGGAGCCTATATCAAGCTGTTATCTGTTCAAAACAAAAAAGGCATTTCGGCTAAGATGGAGGTAAATTTTTTACAAGGAGGAGACATAAAAAGAAAAATAGTTGAACTGAAAAAAAATGATGATTTACTACAAACAACTAAAATACAAGATTATGAAGGTTACTTTGTAAATGATATTTACACGCTTGTAGGGAATGAATATGTAGAGTTTTTAAATGGCACAATTCTGAAATTAGGAGAAGTTATTGGCTCTGTGGATGATTGTTTAATTAAGCGAATGATGATTCGCAAAACCATCGAAGAGCACTTAGATAAAGAACTTGTACTTAACCCAAAAGGCATAAAAGTTTTAAGCTTGTTTTTTATTGATGCCGTAAAACATTACCGTCAATATGATGAAGACGGCAACAAGAAGAATGGTAATTATGCTGTAATGTTTGAGCAGGAATATGCAAGCATTATTAAAAAGCCAAAATTCCATTCACTTTTTAATGAACTGAAAGACGCTCAAAACGAAGTTGGAGATATCCACGATGGATATTTTTCAATTGATAAGAAAGCAAAGGCAAGCAACAAAAAAGAGAAATTCGAATATTATAAAGATACAAGCGGTACAGTTGCTTCAGATGAAAGTACCTATAACCTTATTATGAAGGATAAAGAAAAGCTGTTAAGTTTCGACTCGAAGCTTCGATTCATTTTTTCCCACTCTGCTTTAAAGGAAGGATGGGATAATCCGAACGTTTTCCAGATTTGTACATTAAAGGAGGCTGGAAGTTCTGAAATTCGCAGAAGACAGGAAATTGGCAGGGGATTACGTTTAGCCGTAAATCAGGATGGCGATCGTGTGAAAGGCTTCGATGTGAACACCCTGACTGTAATGGCAAGCGAAAGCTATGAAGCGTTTGTAGATAATCTGCAAAAAGAGATGGAGAAAGAAACAGGAATTGTTTTTGGTTTACTTCAGCCCCATAGCTTCAACAATATTACAGTTGCTATGGAGGGCTCTGAACCGGTATTTTTTGGTCAGCATGCTTCAGAAAAATTATTCGATTTCTTAATGCTAAAAGGGTATATCAATCCAAAAGGTAAAGTGCAAGAATTATTGAAAAATGATTTACTGGCTAATAATGTAGACCTGCCGGAAGACTTACCTGAGCACGTGAAAGCGCAAGTAATTGCTACCTTAAAGCAAACAGCTGGTAAATTAGAGATTAAGCGCAACAATGATAAGCAAGCCATTAAAGTAAATAAGCAGGTTTTATTGAGCCCGGAGTTTAAAGAACTTTGGGATAGAATAAAGTACAAAACAACTTACGCTGTTGACTTTGACTCTAAAAGCTTAATTAAAGCTTGCCAGAAATACATCAATGAAATCACTGTCAATCGGGGCATGCTCACCTACGAAAAAGCTCTCGTTAACATCGATCACGGCGGATTGATGCTTGAAGATCCGAAAACAGATTATGCGATAATCAATCAAGAAGTTTCCACATTACCAGATATTGTAAGCTACCTGCAAAATGAAACACAGCTAACAAGAAAGTCGATTGTAGAAATTTTAAAGGGATGCACCAGTCTGAAGTTCTTCAAAGTAAATCCACAAAAGTTCATAGAAGGTTGTATAGAAATTATAAATACCCAAATGCGTTTACATATTGTAGACGGCATTGTTTATTCAAAAATTGGTGACAATGAGATATACAGCCAAGAATTGTTTGAGAACGAGCAACTGACAGGCTATTTAAAATCTAATATGCGCACTAGTACCAAATCTCCTTACGAGTATGTGGTATACGATAGTGGTGTAGAATCTGAATTAACATCTGAATTTGAGAGAAATACTAATATCAAGGTCTATGCAAAATTGCCATCCTGGTTCAAGATAGACACGCCTTTAGGTTCATATAATCCAGACTGGGCGGTTTTAATAGATATCGATGGTAAAGAGAGACTATACTTTATATTGGAAAGCAAAGGTGCAATGGGCTATCAGTTTTTAAGACCTACAGAACAGGGTAAAATTGAATGTGGCAAAGCACATTTTAAAGAATTGAGAATTTCACCTTCAGATACTGAAGATCCACATGTGGGAATTCCTAATATTCAAAATATTCAAATGGAGCACATTGCCAGCATGGAAGACTTTATGAATAAGGCAATGGTTTAAAATGAAAAGGTGTCGTCCTTGTTTGTCGATTTAGGAGTGATGCCGTCTAAGCGTGCAGAAATATTTATATACATTTTGGAACTGCCTAAGAAATTAGGATAATGAGATAAGGAGTATTTTTCGAATTTATTATTTTCTTTTCACTTTTATATTGTTTTTTACCCCTGGCACAAAAAGTGGCCTGTGTGGCTGCGCCACACAAAGCTTCATTTAGGGG
>JAYVNT010000299.1:0-14321 GCA_043758285.1 Flavobacterium sp. | reverse complement strand
CATGGGCATCGCCATGTTTGTTGATATCGGTTCCGTCAACAAAATACGCTTTGCCGTCGATACGAACTGCTAAGTCACAGCCGCCTTTGCCTTTCATCCCGAATTGGCACTGGCCGCAAGAAGCTTCTACAATTTGGGTTTTTGGTTTGTGTTGAGCATTTGCAGTAATGCAAACAAAAAGGATAAGAATTGAAATTGCGTTTTTCATAATTAACTATTTTCAGCCAAAGCTTCTTTAATTCTATGGAACGCTTCTGTTAATAATTCTTCGCTAGTGGCATAGGATATTCTAATGCAGTTTGGGTTGCCAAAAGCGTCACCCGTTACCGTGGCAACATTTGCTTGAGACAATAAATACATCGATAAATCATCGGCATTGTTAATCAAATTGCCGCGTAATGTTTTGCCAAAAAAGGAGGAAACATCAGGAAAAACATAAAAGGCACCTTCGGGAACATTTATTTTCAATCCTGGAATTTCTCTGATTAATCCAACAACCAAATCCCTGCGGCTGTGAAAGGCATCGACCATATATTTTAACACACTAGGATCAGCATCAACCGCTGTAATGGTGGCTCTTTGTGCAATCGAATTAGCGCCAGACGTAACTTGTCCTTGCATTTTGGTACACGCTTTGGCAATAAATTCGGGTGCGCCAATATAACCAATTCTCCAACCCGTCATAGCGAATGCTTTGGCAACACCATTCACAGTAATGGTTCTTTCAAACAATCCCGGAATTGAACCAATGCTGCAAAATGTTCCAGAGAAATTGATGTGTTCGTAGATTTCGTCAGAAACAATATAAATATTCGGATGTTTTTCTAATACTTTTCCAATTGCCGTTAGCTCTTCACGGTTATAAACCGAACCGCTTGGATTACATGGCGAACTGAACCACATCATCTTAGTTTTTGGAGTAATTGCTTTTTCCAGTTGTTCTGGTGTAATTTTAAAATCACTTTCCACAGAAGTTGGTACTTCAACCGGAATTCCGCCCGATAATTTTATGATCTCAAAATAAGAAACCCAATAAGGCGCGGGAAGGATAACTTCGTCACCATCGTTGAGCATTACTTGTGCAATGTTGTATAACGATTGTTTTGCACCAGTCGAAACGACAATGTTTGCTGGTTTATAGTCTAAATTATTATCGCGTTTAAATTTTCTACAAATCGCTTCTTTCAATTCCATATAACCATCCACTGGCGAATAGGTGCTGTAGTTTTCGTCGATGGCTTTTTTAGCTGCTTCTTTTATAAAATCTGGTGTGTTGAAATCTGGTTCGCCTAGACTTAAACTGATGATATCTTTTCCTTGGGCTTTTAATTCTCTTGCTAAAGCAGCCATAGCAAGCGTTTGTGAGGTAGATAAATTATTTATTCTGTCCGATAAAATGCTCATTGTGTTGGGTGGTTTTATATTAAATGAAGAGACGCGATTAATCGCGTCTTTACAAATGTTCTATGCTACTTGCGGGTTTTGTCCCAATTCTTTTAAATGCTTAAAATGGGCGATAACAGCACTTCGCATGGTTTTGAATTCATGATACGGCAAGTTGCACTCTTTAGCAGTTTCTTTGACAATTTCTGCAATTTTTCCATAGTGAACATGGCTGATGTGTGGAAAAAGATGGTGTTCTACTTGGTGATTTAATCCGCCAGTAAACCAATTTACAATCTTGTTTTTAGGCGCAAAGTTTGCCGTTGTGTACAACTGATGGATTGCCCAAGTATTTTCTATTTCGCCTTCTGAGTTCGGAACAGGATTGGTAGTTTCGTCAACCACGTGAGCTAATTGAAAAACGATGCTCAATATTAATCCAGCGGTATAATGCATCACGAAAAACCCAATTAGAACTTGCCACCAAGCTATTCCTAATATCATTGGAATGGCTATCCAAATAGAGAAATAAATTACTTTAGAAATCACTAAAGTTGTCCAAAGGATTTTGGAACTTTTTGGTTCACCATAAGACAATTTTCTTTTTAAATACTGACCCATTTGTTTAAAATCGGTAGTTAAAGACCAATTGAAAGTTAATAAACCATAAAGAAAAACAGAATAATAATGTTGAAATTTATGAAAACGATACCATTTTGCTTCTTGTGTAAAACGGATAATTCTTCCTGCGTCTAAATCTTCGTCATGACCATGAATATTGGTGTAGGTATGGTGCAAAACATTGTGCTGTACTTGCCAATTGTAAACATTTCCAGCCAATATATAAATGCTTCCGCCCATGAATTTGTTTATCCAAGATTTATTGGAATACGAACCGTGATTTCCATCATGCATCACGTTCATGCCAATCCCAGCCATTCCAATCCCGATAACTATTGATAATAAAAAGAACACCCAAAAAGGCATCGATGTTATAGTAAGGATTAAGAAATAAGGAGTGAGAAAAACGGCAAAAAGGATAACCGTTTTTAGGTGCAATTTCCAGTTTCCGGTTTTATCAAGATTGTTTTCTTTGAAATAATTATTCACTCTAGAATTTAAAGTTCTAAAGAATTTTAGATTATCATTTTTAGAAAATACAGGTGTTGCAGTATCCATAAATTGTTTTGTAAAATATGGGCAAATATAATTATTATAATTTTTTAAAGATTATAAACAAATCATAATTATCAACCAAATACTATTATTTTTGTTGAAAATTCATTTTATGGAAGAAATTATAAAGCAATTCCCTAATCTTACTGAAAATCAAATACTACAGTTCCAAAAGTTAGAAGTTTTATACCACGATTGGAATGCCAAAATCAATGTAATTTCCCGAAAAGACATAGACGAATTGTATACCAAACACGTTTTGCATTCGTTGGCAATAGCCAAAATTCAACCGTTTGAACCCGGAACGTACGTTTTAGATGTTGGCACTGGTGGCGGTTTTCCAGGAATTCCGTTAGCGATTTTGTTTCCCGAAACGCGGTTTTATTTGATTGATGTTATTCTAAAAAAAATCAATGTGGTCAAAGCCGTTACCGAAGCATTGGAATTAAAAAACGTCAGAGCCGAACAAATGCGTGCTTCGATAGTAAAAGGAGATTATGATTTTATAGTAAGTCGCGCCGTGACCAATATGCCCGATTTCGTTTCTTGGATAAAAGACAAAATCAAAAAGCAAAACAAACATAAGTTGGCTAATGGAATTCTTTACTTAAAAGGGGGTGATTTAACCGAAGAGTTAAAGGATTTTCCAAATGCAACCGAATATAACATTGCCGACTTTTTCTCCGATGAATTCTTCCAGACTAAAAAAGTAGTGCATGTTCCGTTGAAGTTTAAAGCATAAAAAAGTCTCCGATTAGGGAGACTTTTTGTTGTTAATTCTTAAAGATTTTTTTGGTAATACTTCCTTTTTCATTGCCAATAGAAATAAGATAGAGGCCTTTTGTTAACGAAATTGGAATTTCAAATGTTCCGTTTATAGTATTATTTTTCGTTTGATAAATGGTTTTGCCAAGCATATCAGTAATGCTTATGTTAGCATTTTCGATAGGACTAGAAGTATTTATTTCAACGCTATTTTGCACTGGGTTTTTTATCCAGACAGTTTGCAATTCAACATTATTCGTTCCTAATACTACATTGTTAAACTTCTCAAGTGTGGTGGTGTTTTGATTGATCGACAGTAACGGAACAACGGTGACGGTATTCACACTTCTAAATGCTGGGTTGTTCAATGTATTCGTTGGGTCATAATAGCCATAAGAGGTTTGTACTACGGTTCCAATATTGGTAAAAAAACCTTGGCTTAACGAAATATTTAACACTGTTTTTAGCCGAGTTACATTGGCAGTAAAACCAAAGTCTGTTAAATTCAAGATGCCATAGGCATCAACACTAGTAACTAATGTTCCTGTAAATGTTCCTGAATTAGTGCCAGAAACGAAAGTTCCAGCCACATTACTATCGGTAAATGAATAGCCATAAACCATGGGGAAAACTCCAAGAGTAGCATTATTAGTTACAAAATTAATGCTTGAGTCGGTACTGGTCAATCCGGTTATAGAAAAGGTATTATTGGTGGTGTTTTTTGTAAACATCTTGCCTGTCGTTGTCGTTGTGCCTTCGGTAGTGTTAGTCACAATAACGGTTGTTGTCCCGGGATATGTTGTGATTTCTGAAGATGTTGGCGCAACATAGGTATAGACTGAAGTGCCTAAAGAAAGTAACGAACCAAAAGTCCAAGTTTGATTAGCACCACTGGCACTATGATTTAATGGATTTGTTGAGGTTAGTAAACTAAAGGAAGAATTATTGGTTCCATAAAACGAATTAATTTGATTTTGAGCAAAACCAATGGTTGTTAAAGCAAGTAAGGGTAAAAGTAATTTTATTTTCATAACATAATATTTAATGAAGTTGACATTCAGGTAATTAATTTTCAAAGGTATAAAAAAAAGAAGCGTGATGTGGACTGCTTACTAATTGTTTATTTCATTTTCTAAGACCAAAAAACTATTCTTTAATTAGTTTTTTAGTAACGTTTCCGTTATCCGAAGATACTTTTACAAGATAAACTCCTTTTACTAATGAACTTATATCAATGTTAGATTTATCATTTTTGGCTTCTAAAACTTTTCGTCCGTTAATGTCTGAAATAGTAATGGAAGTTATAATTGAACCGCTATTGTTTTCTATTGTTATTGTGCTTGAAGCTGGATTTGGATAAATTTTTATCGTATCTGTTTTCTTAAATTCATCAACTGCTAAAGGCACATTTATACCGGTACCATTTTTATAAATAGTACCATTTATACCAACCACATAGCCAGTGGTTTCGTTTGCAAAGTGAATTGCTGTAAATAGAAATTCGAAGGTGTAGGTGTTGTAACAATTATCTATTTGTTGTTGAACATCTGCAAATCTTTTTGAAATACAATAATTGTCACAAGAACATAATGTATAAAAATTACCTATATCCCATACAACATTTTCATTTACAGTATAAATATCCAATTCAAGAGATTTAGAATTGCCAATTAACATAAAATTTAAACCACCATCTGTAGTTTTGTAAAAACCATTATTTGTTTTATTAATAAATCCAATGTTTTCATTTAGAAAGAAAAAAGAATCGATAGGGTCACTAGTTACTAGTGTCCATGTAGTTCCACCATTAGTTGTTTTATAAAAGTTGTTTAATTGATGATAAAAATCTACAACACCTGCTTTTGCAAAGCCCACATTTTCATTAAAAAATTGTATATCAGAAACCGTTTGATTCTCTGGACTAGTTTCTACGGAAAACGAAGCGCCACCATCAGTTGTTTTTTCAACTAAACCCCCATCGCCAGAAATGAAAAAAGTATTTTCATTTAAAACAGATAGCCCAAAAAGATTCGTATTTCCTCCAATAGCAATTGAAGTCCAACTTTCGCCAGCATTTATAGTCTTTAGTAATGTTCCGTTTGTACCAACAGCATAACCAATAGTTGAACTCAAGAATTGTACTTTCATTAAATTAGATGTTGCACCCGATGTTTTTTGAAGCCAGTTTGCACCGCCGTCAGTTGTTTTTAAGATAGTGCCACCATTGCCAACCACAACTACAGTATTGCCCGTTATACAATAAACATCGTTTAAATTTTGAGTTACACCCGAAACTTGCGGAACCCATTGGGCATAAAAAGGCATAGAAGTTAAAATTACAAAGAAGAGTATTGTTTTTTTCATAGTCAGTTATTTATCCTAATTAAAGAATAGTAAAACTAAACAAAATTTTCGTAACTATTTTTTAGAATTAAATAATTACACCCAACGGGTTTGCATTACTATTTATTTAGTTTTAAGGTCGACCCCATTGCTTTCGGGGTCGACCCCAAACACAAAGGGGTCGACCCCAAAACAGTTGGGCACGACCCCAGAGCCAAAGGGGTCAACCCCAAAGCCAAGGGGATCGACCCCAAAGCCAAAGGGATCGACCCCAAAGCCAAGGGGGTCGACCCCAAAAGCTGAAAAACCGATACAATGGCGATGCGAATAGAACGATAAACAATAGATTATCAATTATTTAACCTTTAAAAACAGTTTTATTATGCCAAAAAATGGATTTTTCCCTAGTAAAGAAGCTGAGTTGATTTCTTTTATGTCATTTCGACGAAGGAGAAATGACAAATCAGATTAAATTTGAATTAAACCATCTCAAAAATTGAATTACACCCAACGGGTTAGAATTTATAATTTTATATTAATTCTTTTATAATTAAAAGTACTTCAGAATGTTCTTCAAAGATTTAGTCATCAAATCAAACCACATCAACTCGATGTGGTTTTCGAGTTTAAAGAAATCCTAAAATTATACCTTAATCAAATCAACAATCTCCATCAACTGATTTTTCAACTCGGGATTGATAATTCCATTGGCAACATCAAAATTTTCATAAAAAGCAGGTAACAAAAAGTCCAAACTAATATGTTTGGACTTTTTAATTATTTCGTACTTCAAATTACTCCCCCAAAAACGGATAACGATAATCTTCGGGCGTAACCAAAGTTTCTTTAATAGTTCGTGGCGAAACCCAACGCAATAAGTTCTGCATCGAACCCGCTTTGTCATTCGTTCCCGAAGCTCTGGCACCACCAAAGGGTTGCATTCCAACAACAGCTCCAGTTGGTTTGTCATTGATGTAGAAATTTCCAGCACTATTTTGTAATGCTAATGTTGCTTCTTCAATGGCGTATCGGTCTTGACTAAAAATGGCTCCTGTCAAAGCATACTCCGAAGTTTCGTCAACCAATGCTAAAGTTTCGTTCCACTTCGCATCTTCATATACATAAATCGTCATTACCGGACCAAAAAGCTCTGTTTCCATGGTGGCATATTTTGGATTTGTGGTAACAATTACGGTTGGTTCAACGAAATATCCTTTTGATTTATCATAATTTCCGCCAACGATAATTTCGGCATCAGCATCTTTTTTTGCTTGGTCAATATAACGGGCTAATTTATCAAAAGATGGCTCGTGAATTACAGCTGTAATAAAGTTGCCAAAATCTTGTGGCGATCCCATTTTCATTGATTTTACATCGGTAATCAATTGTGATTTTACAGCAGCCCAAAGACTTTTTGGTATGTAAGCTCTCGAAGCTGCCGAACACTTTTGTCCTTGAAATTCAAAAGCACCACGAGCAATTCCGGTAACCACTTGTTTGACATTTGCACTTGGATGCGCCACAATGAAATCTTTTCCACCCGTTTCACCAACAATTTTTGGGTAGGTTTTATACGTATGAATATTGTTTCCAATCTTTTTCCAAATTTCTTTGAATACAAATGTAGAACCTGTATAATGAACTCCGGCAAAATCTGGACTTGCCAAAACAGTATCAGTAATCATAACTGGATCACCAAAAACTACATTGATAACACCATCAGGAACCCCAGCTTCTTTGAAAACATCAATGATTATTTTTGCCGAAAACACTTGGCTGTCGCTTGGTTTCCAAACTACTACATTGCCCATCAAAGCAGCACTTGCAGGAAGATTAGCTGCAATTGCCGTAAAGTTAAACGGCGTTATTGCATACACAAATCCTTCTAACGGACGGTATTCCACTCGGTTCCAAACATCAGAAATCGATTTTGGTTGGTCATTATAAATTTGCGTCATGAATTCGACGTTGTAACGCAAAAAGTCAATCAACTCACAAGAGGCATCAATCTCAGCTTGATAAATAGTTTTAGATTGTGCAATCATTGTTGCCGCATTTATCTTGGCACGATAGGGTCCAGCGATTAACTCAGCAGCTTTTAAAAAGATAGCTGCACGTTGCTCCCAAGCCATTTTTGCCCATTTGTTTCGAGCTTCCAAGGCAGATGCAATAGCTTTTTCAATATGTTTCTTTTCTGCTAAATGATAAGTCCCAACCACGTGTTGATGGTCATGTGGCGCAGACATGTTTCGTGTGTTTCCTGTTCTAATTTCTTCATTACCGATATAGTTTGGAACATCAATGGTTTCGTTCCACATTTTATTATAAGCGGCAAGAACGGCTGCTTTTTCTGGAGAATTTGGAGCGTATGATTTTACGGGTTCATTGACCGCTTTTGGGACATGAAAAAAACCTTTTGGCATAGTATTTAATTTGAAAATTAGTAAATGTGTCAATTTATCAATTCAAAACTGAGAATTATTAAATGGCACACAAAAGTACAAAGGAAAAATTGAATTAGTAATAAGAAGAAACTAAAGATTGTTTCTTCCAAAGTTTCGAAACCTCAGTGACAATTAATTTAATGCAAATGGTGCACTCAATTTAAAAGCAGGAACAATAACTTTGAAAGTTCTGGTAGTAGTAAAATTAATCATATTGAAATAACCACTCATCGCACCAAAAGGAGAAGATAGTAAACATCCTGAATTATAAGTGTGTTTTTCGCCTGGTTTTAGAACTGGTTTTTTGCCAATTATGCCTTCGCCATCAACAACTTCTGTGTCATTGAGTGCATCTAAGATTTCCCAATGACGTGTGCTTAATTGAACAGAATCTTTGCTATGGTTTTCGATGGTAATCTCATAACTAAAGGCAAAATGGAGCTTATAGTTCTTGAAGTAGGTACCTTCAAAACTAGTCAAAACTGAAATTTTTATGCCTCTTGTTATTTGAGTAACCATAAATAAGTTTATAAAACGATTCCAAAATTACGAAAAATACTGGTCTGTAAAATAAATTTATCTTAATTTTTAGTTAGTTATATCCACTGAACTAGCTATTCCTTTTCCGATAATTCTATCATACCGCTGATTGTTTTCTTTATAATAGACTAAAACAAAATAATTATTTTCTGTTTGGAAAAAATTACCATCAATCGCGTTTTCTCCGTCAATTTTTCCAGTGCTGTCTGCAATTACATATTGATAATTGGTAAAACCTTGTTTTATCATTATTGCTTTTTCGTAAATCCCTTTTTCGGCATTATAATCCATTTTGTTTTCGTCTCCCAAAGCAAAATTATTGAACATTCCATTGACATAAATAGCTTGTTTTCCATAATAGTTTGTAGCAGAAACTGAAAAGAAAACCCAAGCATAATCAGCCTCAATGTCATTATTTTGAGCACCAATATTTTTCACAACAAAGTTTCCATTAATGTCTGGAAAATAGGTGTAGGGAAGATTTGCTTTAGCTTGATCCAAATAAAGATGGGCATTATAAATTCCACCATTGGAATCTACCAAAGCAACACTATTGTTGGCAGCACGAATAATTTTGTTTTCAAAAAAGTGAAATTCATTTCCGGCCCAAAATTGGGTTTCGGTATCATATTTATAAATCAAATCATTGCCAATAGTGTACTGAGGTTTGATATTAATAATAGCATTGTCAAACCTTCCGTTTTGCAACAACATCACCTTTACATTATTTAGCGGACTTTGAAAGTTAATTGTTGCTGATTTTATTGTAAAATCTAAATTATGTTTTTGTTCGACAACAGCCAATTTTCTGGCTCTTTTCACTTGAATTGGCACCGAAACTAATTCCTCATAAAGTATAAATTTTTTAGTAAAAACCACTACTTTATCATCGTTTAAAATCTTTAAGACATAATTACCACTTACTCTAAATTGCGTTAATCTATTTGGAAATGAAACGCGATAATGTGAATATAATTGAAGTGTGTTGAACGAATTGGTATAATCTTGGATTCGCTGGTCGTCAAAACCGTTTAGATATTCTGCTTTGGCTAATTGAGAAGGTTCCCAATTGTAATCACAATGGGTAATGGTGTAGTAATAATTGGCTTCGTTTCCAAACAAATCATCAAATTGCAGTTGAAAGCTATCACCCAACAAAAAAATCGGAATACTGTTTTGTCCATTTTGAGTAAATGAGACCGTTTTGATATTATATGGAGGAACAATTTCTTTTTCAACTTGTGAGAAGCAGAAGAATGAAATTAACAACAAGTTGGCGGCAAAAAGCTTTTTTAGCATAGTTTGAATATCAGAATTGTAAAGATACTAAAATTTATAAACCGCAATTACCTCAATCCTTATGTTTTACTTAAAACAAACGGGAATGATTTCGCCTTTTGCCAAACAATATTTCTCAACCAATTCAGGTGCGATTTTATTGGTATAATCTTCTTCAATAACTTTGAAACCAATGCTTCTCAACTTCTCAAAATAATCTCTGCCATACACCCGAACATGGTCATATTGCCCAAAAATTTTAGCGCGCTCTTTTTGGTCAACAATACTATCATCCGAAAAAGTTGTAGCTCTTGACAAGTCTTGTGGAATTTGAAAAATGCTCACGCCGCCGGGTTTTAAAACTCTATATAATTCCTGCATGGCTTTGGTATCATCTGGAATATGTTCTAAAACGTGATTGCAAAAAATGACATCATAGGCGTTATCTTCAAATGGAAGGTTGCAAATATCTGCTTTAACATCAGCTAATGGTGAAAGTAAATCTGTGGTGGTGTAGTCAATATTGGTCTGCTTTTTGAAACGTTTGTAAAACTCTTGTTCTGGTGCGAAATGCAGAACCTTTAATGCAGAACTTGATTCAGCATCTCTTAATTTTATTCTGTTTGGATTAGAATCTGAAACGAGTTCAGATTGAAAAAAGTCGGTTTCGTTTTGCAGATATAACCACAATAGTCGATGTCTTTCAAGTGAAAGCGTGCTTGGCGAAAGCACGTTGTTTCGTTGCGTCCCGTAACCATAAGGCAAAAACATTCGGAAACTTTTGCCGTCAATTGGGTCAGTGAACGTGTTTCCTTTTAATAAAAAAGCCAAAACTGGTTGAATTACAATGCTTAATCGAATAAGAATTGGTCTTGGAATGGTATTGAGAATAAACTTGAAACTCTTCTTCATTACAATATTAATGGATTTTTTCTGAACTCATCTTCTTCATTACTCACAATTCCCAGCGCTTTGTAAACATATTGAAACGTAGAAAGCAATTCGGGTTTACCATTAATCAACGCAACATTGTGTTCAAAATGAGCACTTGGTTTACCGTCAGCAGTCAGGATTGTCCAGCCGTCTTTAAGTTGTTTTATATTTTTGGTTCCCATGTTTATCATTGGTTCGATAGCGACAACCATTCCTTCAACGAACAATTTTCCACGACCGCGTTTGCCATAATTTGGCATTTCGGGATCTTCGTGCATTTTGGTTCCCAATCCGTGACCAACAAGCTCGCGAACTACACCGTAACCATTCGACTCACAATATTTCTGAATCGCATTTCCAACATCTTCTACACGATTACCAGCTCTGAATTCTCTTATGCCAACGTATAAAGACTCTTTGGTAACTTTTAAAAGTTGTTTGATATCTGGAGCGACTTCGCCGATTTCAAAACTATAGGCATGATCACCATAAAAACCATTTTTCAAAACGCCACAATCAACCGAAATGACATCGCCTTCATGCAACGGAAGATTGTTTGGAACGCCATGCACCACCTGCGCATTTGGGCTCATACACAATGAATTTGGAAAACCATACAGCCCAAGAAATCCTGGAATGCCACCATTATCTCTTATGAATTCTTCCGCAATTTTGTCTAAATGTAAAGTTGTTATACCGGGTTTAATCACTTTGGCAACTTCGCCTAAGGTTTTCGAAACCAACAAGGCACTTTCGCGCATCAATTCTATTTCTTCGGCTGTTTTTGGGATAATCATGAGCTTTATTGTCAGTTGGCAAAAGTAATTATTTTAAATTGATTTTTTCTACTGTAAAAAGCAAAGCTGCTGACCATAAAAAAAGTCCTAAATAGACTTTTTGTTTTCTTTATTAACCCTTTCAGGGTTTAAACCCTGAAAGGGTTAGCTGGCAAATTACTGTCTTGCTTGCAAGAAACGTTCCTGACGGAGTCAGCACTGTTTCCGCCGTGTCGGAAACCTTCCTGACGATGTCAGCACACTTTCCGCTATAGCTCTAACATTTACAACAACGATTTCCCTGTCATTACGGCTGGTTTCTCAATCCCCATTAGTTCTAAAATGGTAGGAGCAAGGTCGCCCAGTACGCCGTTGTGTATGGCTTTCAATTCTTTGTCAACCAAAATTATCGGTACCGGATTGGTGGTGTGCGCCGTGTTTGGGCTTCCGTCGGGATTTATCATGGTTTCACAATTGCCGTGGTCAGCAATGATGATGGTGGTATAATTGCTTTCGAGGGCCGCTTCGACTACTTGTTTTACGCAAACATCAACGGCTTCGCATGCCTTAATCGCGGCAGCCATAACGCCGGTGTGTCCCACCATATCGCCATTGGCAAAGTTCAAGCAAACAAAATCAACTTTTGCTGCTGCAAGTTCGGGAACTAAGGCGGCGGTAAGTTCAAAGGCACTCATTTCGGGTTGCAAATCATAGGTAGCCACCTTTGGCGAGTTTCTTAATATTCTAGTTTCGCCATGAAACGGTTGTTCTCTTCCGCCTGAAAAGAAGAAGGTAACGTGCGGATATTTCTCGGTTTCGGCAATGCGGATTTGCGTTTTGTTGTGTTTCTCTAATACTTCGCCCAGCGTTTCGGTAATGTTGTCTTTATCATAAATGACATGTACGTTTTGATAGGCATCATTATAATTGGTCATTGTAACGTAGTACAAATTCAGTTTGTGCAAATTGAATTCGTGGAAATCTTTTTGCGAAAGCGCCTCGGTTAATTCGCGTCCTCTATCCGTTCTGAAGTTGAAGAATAGCACCACATCATCGTTTTGAATGGTGGCAATCGGTTTATCGTTAGCATCAACAGCGGTTAGCGGCAGAATAAATTCGTCAGTAACATTATTGGCATAACTTTCGGCGATGCTGTTAACCAAATTGGTGGTGTGTTTTCCTTCGGCATTTACGATTAAATCGTAAGCCAATTTGATGCGTTCCCAACGTTTGTCTCTGTCCATAGCATAATAACGACCCACAAGAGACGCTATTTTTACGGGGGTATTTTGAATATAATTTTCTAAATCCTGGATGTATTTCTTTCCTGATTTTGGATCCACATCGCGACCATCAGTAAAAGCGTGAATAAAAACATTGGTTAAACCAAAATCCTGAGAAGCATCAATCAAACTCCGAAGATGGGATGTGTGCGAATGCACGCCACCATCAGAAACCAATCCTAGAAAATGAACCGCTTTGTTATTGGCTTTCGCATACCTGAATGCATCAATCAAGGGTTGCTCCTGGCTCATGGTTTTGTCCCGAACTGCGAGATTTATTTTGGCTAAATCTTGATAGACAATTCGACCAGCACCAAGGTTCATGTGACCTACTTCGGAATTTCCCATCTGTCCTTCGGGCAAACCAACGTTTAAGCCATCGGTTCTGAGTTGGGCATTTGGATACTTGGTGTAAAGCGAGTTTATAAACGGAATGTTGGCGTTGTCAATAGCGGAGACTTTTGGGTCGGGCGATTTTCCCCAACCGTCCAATATCATTAGGATTACTTTTTTGTTCATCAGGAATTGTTTTTATTTGATACAGTTCGACCTGTCGGTCTCGAGTGAACAAAGATAAAGCTTTTAGAAATGAATTCTTTCCTTTGGTTTGGTAAACGATTTGGAAAATTTAGAGTTTTTCAAGGAATTGTAATCAATAAAATAACGAACACTTATGGAGAAGATGTGGCTCAAGTTTTCATTGTCAACAGCATCTTTAAAATTGCTTTCAAATTGCCTGCTATATTCTCTACTAAATAATGAGGAACTGTTTCGATACAAAACCGACACTTGACTACCCGGCGCAAACCACCAAGAATAGGACAAATCCAAGTTCCAGGTGTTGAGGTTGGAATTTTTATTGGTGTTGTAATCCAGATTAGTAAGGAGCGTTCCATCGTCTTGAAGCGTTAAATAATCATGATTTACAGCATAAGACCAATAATGACGAATGGTTAAATTCAGGTTCATATTGTTATTGATAGAATATTTTCCTTGAAGGGTATTGGTATAGGTAATTCTGTCTCTTCTTGCAAAGATGGTGTTGTCATTGGCATCAAAGTCAACCCAACCGATATTTCGGTTTTGTCTATTAAATTTAAACCCGTATATCAATGATAAATGATCGCTAAAACGGTATCTTGGACTGATATAAAAGCCATAATTTGTTCTATTTTTTTCATTAAAAAATGTAACGAACGGATTTAAATCTAGTGCAAATTTTCGAATGTAGTTAGATGAAAAATACAATGAAGTGCCAATATTTTCAGGATAAATCACAAATTTAGAATTGTCAACAGAACGTGCTTCATAAAAATCATAAATTTTAAATGGTCTAGAGTTTATATTCAGACTTAAAAAATCATTTTTGATACTATTCCCATTGATGATCAGATTTAGAC
>JAYVNT010000298.1:0-4794 GCA_043758285.1 Flavobacterium sp. | reverse complement strand
TTTATTAAAACAAATCGTTCGTCCAGAATTTATCAATCGTATTGATGAGATAGTTATGTTCACACCGCTGACAACTGCTAATATTAAAGAAATTGTTGGTTTGCAGTTGAAAAATGTTATCAACATGCTGGCTAAACAAAACATTACTTTAAATGCCACACCTGAGGCAATAGAGTATTTAGCTGAAAAAGGTTGCGACCCACAGTTTGGTGCGCGACCGGTAAAAAGAGTAATTCAGAGAGAAGTATTAAACCAGCTTTCGAAAGAAATATTAGCTGGGAAAGTAACTTCCGAAAGTGTTATTCTTCTGGATAGTTTTGATAGACAATTGGTTTTTAGAAATCAAAGTGAGTTAGTGAATTGAGTAAATACAGAATAGAAACAAGAGAAAAGACAAATAAATCCATAAAAAAAACCGTTAAATTTCTTTAGCGGTTTTTTTATCTTGCTTCTTTTCTCTTGTTTCTCAATTACACATTAAAACGGAAATGCATCACATCGCCATCTTTAACTACATATTCTTTTCCTTCAACACGAAGTTTTCCGGCTTCTTTTGCTTTAGCTTCTGAACCTAAATTTGAATAATCATCGAAAGCAATAACTTCGGCACGGATAAAACCTTTTTCGAAATCGGTGTGGATAACGCCAGCCGCTTTTGGGGCAGTATCGCCAATATTAATTGTCCAAGCGCGAACTTCTTTAACACCGGCGGTGAAATAAGTTTGTTGTTTCAAAAGTTTATAAGCAGCGCGAATTAAAACCGCCGAACCTGGCTCTTTCAATCCTAAATCTTCCAAGAACATTTGACGCTCTTCGTAGGTTTCTAATTCGGTGATGTCGGCTTCTGTGCCAACCGCTAAAACGATAACTTCGGCGTTTTCATCTTTTACTAATTCACGAACTTGATCCACATATTTGTTTCCTGTTGCAGCGGAATCTTCATCAACATTACAAACGTATAAAACAGGTTTATTAGTTATCAATTGGAAATCTTCAAGTAAATCTATTTCGTCTTGGTTTTGTGGTTCAACTGTTCTGGCTGACTTTGCCTGCAATAAGTTTTCACGAATTCTGTCTAACAATGCTTTTTCTACTTGCGCTTCTTTGTTACCCGTTTTGGCTGCACGATTTACTTTTTCCAAACGTTTTTCAACAGTTTCCAAGTCTTTTAATTGCAGCTCAATGTCGATGGTTTCTTTATCGCGAATTGGATTTACATTGCCATCAACGTGAATGATATTATCATTATCAAAACAACGCAACACATGAATAATTGCGTTACATTCTCTGATATTTGCCAAGAACTGATTTCCTAAACCTTCACCTTTGCTGGCACCTTTTACCAAACCTGCAATATCTACAATATCAACGGTTGCCATCTGAACGCGTTCTGGTTTTACCAATTCTTCCAATCTGTTTATTCTTGGATCGGGAACATTTACCACACCAATATTTGGTTCAATGGTACAAAACGGAAAGTTGGCACTCTGCGCTTTGGCATTTGACAAACAATTAAATAAGGTTGATTTTCCAACATTTGGTAATCCTACAATTCCTGCTTTCATTACTAATGATTTTATTTTAAAAAGTGTGCAAATATAGCGTAATAAAATCAAGAAGCAAAAGCTTGTAAAGTGGTTTCGTATTTATTTTCTATATTCAATTTGGGCAATTATTTTCTCTTCTTCATCGGTTGAAGTTAGCCCCGAGACTTCCCAATAATTGGTTAGTATAGAATTTTTTTTGTTATACAATGTTTTGTCTTTAAACACATCATTATCACTGTAAGTAAATTTTTTTTCACTAAAGTTAGTAATTACAAAATAATTTTTAACTTCAATATTTGTAGTTTTCTTTTTCTCAATTTTTTCAAAGCCAATTTCTTCTTTTGTGCTAATTAAATAATACTCAGAACTACCGATTCTATATATTGCCTTGAAGAGCGACTTGTAAATGTTTTTTGACCCCGCAGCCGTTTTATCTTTACTATTTGCCAATGTTGTTGGAGAAACTATCGTATTTACCTCTATAATTAACTTTTTCTTTCTATCGTAAAGTATTGTATAATCATCTAGTAATCCTTTTTCACCTTCTAGAGGAGTTACCATCATTAGATTGTAATCAGAATTAGCGGAATATCCTTTAATCAAGAAATCATATTGCTTCTTACTACTCGCTTCTAAAAGCGGATTTAAGTATTTGAAGTTATAATAATTCTCCATAATGTTGTTTAGGTTATATCCCAAAGCATCGTCTCCGATTTCTTCATTTATCATACCATAAGATCTGTTTTGCTCTATTAAGATATCGTTTTTAACCTTTTTAACGTTTCCTGATAATTGAAAATTCATTAGTCCATCATTGTAATAAGCATAATTGCCATTTAGTTTTAAAAACTCTCTTGAATATACTTTTAAGCGGGCCGGAACTGTTAATTTTTTTGTGGAATTGAGGACCAATTCACTTAAGATTTTTTGAGGGTGTAATTTGGTAACTATAATTTCATCTAAACCGTTTACACTATTTTTTAAATAGAATACATTTTCGTTCTCTTTTAATATATTCGACCTCATTTTTATGGTGTTATAAGAAGAATGGGTAATTTGAATATTAGTAAGTCCATTTAAAAGAAAAGTAACAGTTCCCTCTGAATTACTCAAAAAAGTTTGCTTCGTTTTTGCAATAAAAACTGTTGCATCTTCAATCGGAAGATTGGTGTCAACATCTTTTAATACAATTGACTTCTCGACGTTTTGAGATAAAACAGAGATGCTTAAAGTCAGAAAAAATAGAAGAAAATTTCTTTTCATTGCAATTAGGTTTCGGTCAAATTTAATAAAAAAATATCTGCTCATGAGAATTTTTAGAATGCCCGTTAAAATTTTGAAAGGATTATTTAATTTTTCTTAAATGATTTATAAAAAATAGTAAATTGCCAATGTATAAACTAACCAAAAACAATTATGAAAAAAATTACTTTGTTATTATTGGCTGTTCCTTTTTCAGCAATTTTTGCACAAAAAGAACCCAACGCAACGAAATCAGACTCTACCAAAGTCAACGAGCTACAAGAAATCCAAATTGTAGGTTCTAGAAATTCTAAACGAACGGTTTTAAATTCCGCGGTGCCTATTGACATTATTGATGTGAAAAGTGTCACTACCCAAAGTGGTAAAATTGAAATCAATGAATTATTGCAGTATGCTGCACCTTCATTCAACGCTAATAAACAGTCCGGTTCAGATGGTGCTGACCATGTTGACCCAGCTTCATTGAGAGGGATGGGACCCGATCAAACCTTAGTTTTAATCAATGGAAAAAGAAGGCATCAGTCATCGCTAATCAATATATTCGGAACTCGTGGACGTGGAAACACCGGAACCGATTTGAATGCCATTCCTGCATCTTCTATAAAAAGAATTGAAATTCTTCGTGATGGTGCCGCCGCTCAATATGGTTCTGATGCTATAGCTGGTGTGATTAATATTGTTTTGAATGACAATGTAAATGAATTAACAGGTTCCGTAACCACAGGAATATATAAAAATGATGCCGAAGGTGATTTTCTTCCGGGAACGCCAAACACACCGGGCTATGAGTTAGACCAAAGCGGAAATGGAAATTCCTATGGCAAAGACCATAAATATGACGGTTTTTCATTAAAAGCGGGTGCCAATTATGGTGTTAAGCTTGGTAAAAATGGTGGATTTGTAAATTTCACTGGAGAATATTTATCCAAAGACAAAACCTTGCGCCCAGGATTTTATTTCAGAAAAGGATTTGGCGAAGCCGAAATTAAGAGTTATAATGTTATGTTTAATCTACAGTTACCTATAACAAAAACCATTGATTTTTATGCTTTTGGTGGAAGAAATGACAGAAACACCGATGCGTATGCTTTTACCAGAAATAGTGGGCAATCAAGTGTTGTCGAATCTGTTTATCCTGGTGGATATACGCCAAGAATTACTTCTAAAATTATTGATAACTCCATCGCTTTTGGTTTTAAAACAGAAACAGCTAATGGTTGGAAAATCGATTTGAGTAATGCTTTTGGAAAAAATGCTTTCGATTATAGAATAAAAGGAACTATCAATGCCAGTTTAGAAGCCGCATCTCCTAGAGAGTTCAATGCTGGTGGATTTAGTTTGAGCCAAAACACGACTAACCTAGATTTTTCTAGAAACTTTAAATCGGTTTTGAATGGTCTTAACTTTGCCTTTGGTGGTGAATATAGAATAGAAAAATATCAAATTACTGCTGGCGAAGTGGGTTCTTATGCTACTTATGATACTAATGGTGTTCCGATTGACCCTACTATTAATCCACCAACTCAGTTTGCTCCAATTGATCCAATCTCTGGCGAACCGAGACCCGGAGGTTCGCAAGGTTTTCCTGGATTTAGTCCAAAAAATGAAGTTAGTGAGCAAAGAACCAGTATAGCTGCCTATGTTGATGCCGAATTGGATGTTTCGGACGAATTCCTTTTGGGGACAGCAGTTCGATATGAGCATTACAGTGATTTTGGAAGCACGCTAAATCTAAAATTAGCTTATAAGCTTAAACTTTCTGACGAAATAAGTTTAAGAGGTTCCTTCGGAACTGGATTTAGAGCACCATCATTGGCACAAATCTATTTCAATACTAATTTTACCAATTTTAATGCTCAAGGGGCGTCCGAAGTTTTATTGGCTGCCAATGGTAGTGACGTAGCAAAAGGATTTGGAATTGGTAAATTGAAAGAAGAAAAATCAAATAATGGTTCGGTTGGACTAACGGGTAAGTTTGGAAAAG
>JAYVNT010000297.1:0-4806 GCA_043758285.1 Flavobacterium sp. | reverse complement strand
GCCAATATGACAAGTGTCGGAATTGGTGATGAGAGAATTCTACACGAAGCAAAATACAATTTTAAAGATTTTACCTTTATGGATACTTCTTTTATTGAGGCATTCATAAACTAAAATCGAATGATAAAAGGAAAAAGAAAATGAATCAAGATTATATCAAACCAGACAATTGGTCAATTATAGAAGAAGGATTTGACATTGATCAAGTTAAATCTTCAGAAAGCTTATTTAGCATCGGAAACGGTGCCATGGGACAACGTGCCAATTTTGAAGAATACTATTCCGGAAAAACATTCCAAGGAAGTTATATTGCAGGAATCTATTATCCAGATAAAACCAAAGTGGGCTGGTGGAAAAATGGCTATCCCGAATATTTTGCGAAAGTCTTAAACGCTCCAAATTGGATTGGAATATATGTCGAAATCAATGGCGAAAACCTGGATTTAGCAGCTTGCAAAGAAGTAAAAAACTTCCGTCGTGAACTGAATATGAAAGAAGGGATTTACAACCGTTCTTTCGAGGCGACATTGCAAAACGGAACTCAAATTTCGGTAAATGTTCTTCGTTTTCTTTCATTAGAGTTAGATGAAGTTGGAGTAATCAATTATGCAGTTACGCCGCTAAACAATGATGCCAAAATCGTTTTCAAACCTTATGTTGACGCTGGAGTTCACAACGAAGACGCCAATTGGGAAGAGAAATTCTGGGAACCATTAGAAGTGAAAAATTCTGGAAACGAAGGTTTTGTAACTGCTAGAACTTTCAAAACACATTTTACGGCCACAACTTTTATGCAAAACAGCATTTTGTTAAATGCTAAAAACCTGAATCTTTCTCCGTCAAATGTTGAAAGTTCAAACGAGAAAGTTCAGTTTACCTATGAAGTTTCGGCTTCAAAAGGACAAACCGCTTCTATACAAAAGTTGGGCGGCTATGCCGTTTCAATGAATCATGAAAATACTCAAAAGGCGTCTCAAAATGTAATTGCGAAAGCGTTGTCAATTGGCTACGACCAATTGCTAAATGATCAAATTGACGCTTGGGCAAAAATCTGGGAAATGAGCGACATTACTATTGATGGCGATGTAAAAGCGCAACAAGGAATTCGTTTCAATATTTTTCATTTAAATCAAACTTATTTAGGTAAAGATTCACGTTTGAATATTGGTCCAAAAGGATTCACCGGTGAAAAATACGGAGGGTCCACTTATTGGGATACTGAAGCGTATTGCATTCCGTTTTATATGGCGACTAAAGACCAACAAGTTGCTCGAAATCTTTTAGCTTACCGTTACAATCAGTTGGACAAAGCTATTGAAAATGCCGGGAAATTAGGTTTTACAAATGGCGCAGCTTTGTATCCAATGGTAACGATGAATGGTGAAGAATGTCACAACGAGTGGGAAATTACCTTTGAAGAAATCCATAGAAATGGTGCGATTGCTTTCGCGATTTTTAACTATTACAGATTCACCGGCGATTACTCATACATTCCAGAAAAAGGATTAGAAGTCTTAATCGGAATTGCGCGTTTTTGGCAACAAAGAGCGACGTTTTCTGCCTATAGAAATCAGTATGTAATCCTTGGAGTTACCGGTCCGAATGAATATGAAAACAACGTCAACAATAATTTCTATACTAACTATTTAGCCAAATGGTGTATTGATTATGCCATTGAACAAATTAATAAAGTAGAAAAAGAATATGGCTCTGATTTTAACCGAATCATGAGCAAAGTAAAATTAAACGCTACCGAAATCCAGCATTGGAAAAAAGTCGCTGACCATATGTACTTTCCGTTTTCGAAAGAGCATGATGTTTATCTGCAACAAGATGGTTTCTTAGATAAAGAATTGGTAAAAGTTCACGATTTAGATAAATCACAACGTCCAATTAATCAAAAATGGTCTTGGGATAGAATTCTGCGTTCGCCTTATATCAAACAGGCTGATACTTTACAAGGATTCTATTTCTTTGAAGATCATTTCAGCAGAGAGCAATTAGAAAAACATTTCGATTTCTATGAACCATTTACGGTTCATGAAAGTTCGCTTTCGCCTTGTGTTCACTCTATCCAAGCAGCAACTTTAGGACGAATGGAACAGGCTTATACATTCTATCTGCGAACTTCTCGTTTAGACTTAGATGATTACAATAAAGAAGTCGAAGAAGGTTTGCATATTACATCGATGGCTGGAACATGGATGAGCATTGTAGAAGGTTTCGGCGGAATGAGAGTCAAAAATGACACTTTACATTTCGAGCCGAGAATTCCAAAAGACTGGAATGGCTATTCGTTTAAAATTAATTTCAGAAACCAAATTCTAAAAATTTCAGTTCATCAAAACGAAACTAAATTTGTGCTTGAAGGTGAAAAGCCAATTACTGTTTATGTAAACGGAGCAGCTATTGCTGTCGAGCCAAATAGTTTGGTGACTGTTTAAAATAATGTTAAATTCTATATGGAGTTTTAACCCTTTCAGAGTTTGAAACTTTGAAAGGGTTTTTTAAGACAAATTATTATGAGAAAAATATTTTTCTTTTTCTTGATTTCTGTTTCTGCTTTTGCACAGATTGAGCGTGTTGAGCCACCGTTTTGGTATGCCGGAATGAACTTGTCAAGCGTTCAGATTATGTTTTATGGTAAAAATATTACTCAATTTGATGTAGCTGTTTCCAATTATGTTGTTATCGAAAACATTAGAAAAACTGAGAATCCTAACTACGTTTTTGTCACTATAGATACTAAAAATGTGGCTGCTTCTGAATTGACTTTCAGTTTCAAAAGCAAAAACAAAGTTGCCCTTACCAAAAACTATTCGATTAAAGCAAGAAGAGAGAATTCCAAATTCAGAAAAAGCTACGACAGTTCCGACATGATTTATTTGATAATGGCCGATCGATTCGCTAATGCAAATCCAAACAACGATAGTGATAAATCCGTAACTGAAAAAGCAGACCGAAAAAATCCAGACGGAAGACACGGTGGCGATATTGAAGGAATTATTAAGAATCTGGATTATATAAAAGATCTAGGTGCTACAGCCGTTTGGCCAACGCCACTTTGCGAAGACAACGACGAAAACGGGTCCTATCATACTTATGGACAATCTGATGTTTATAAAATTGATCCACGTTTCGGAACCAATGAAGATTATTTGAGACTGAGTGCCGAATTACACAAACGCGGCATGAAGAACATTATGGATTATGTGACCAATCATTGGGGTTATAAACATTGGATGATGGACGATTTACCAACTTATGACTGGATCCATCAATTCCCAGGTTATGCTAGAACCAATGACCACAAAACAACACAATTCGACCCAAATGCTTCAAAAATAGACACCAAAATGTGTACTGATGGTTGGTTTGTAAAAACAATGCCCGATTTAAATCAGTCCAATCCATTAGTGATGAATTACTTAACTCAAAACGCAATTTGGTGGATAGAATACGCCGATTTAGATGGATTTAGAGTAGATACTTATCCATATACCGATAAAGAAAGTATTGCCAAATGGACTAAAAATATTACCGATGAATATCCCAATTTTAATATCGTTGGTGAAGCATGGATGTATACACAAGCAGCTATTTCCTATTGGCAAAAAGACAGTCCTATAAGCGGAATTCAGAGTTATAATTCTAATTTACCAAGTGTGATGGATTTTACTTTACAAGATGCTATTACTAAAGTTTTTAATGAAGATATAGCAACTTGGACTGACGGAATGATCAAAGTATATGACAATTTTGCAAATGATTTCCTTTATGCCAATTCGAACAATCTTTTAATTTTTGCAGAAAATCACGACACAAATCGTTTCAACGAAATCTATAAAAAAGATTTTAGAAAATACCAAATGGCAATGACTTTAATAGCTACTGTTCGTGGCATTCCACAACTATATTATGGTTCAGAAATTGGTATGGCTGGTGACAAAGGCAAAGGTGATTTCGATATACGTCACGACTTTCCCGGTGGTTGGAATGGTGATACCAATAATGCTTTTACCAAAGCAGGAAGGACTGAAGAACAACAAAAATTCTATGATTTCACTTCTAAATTATTCAACTGGAGAAAAAACAAAGAAGTAATTCACACCGGAAAAATGACGCATTATATTCCCGAAAATAATGTGTATGTTTATTTCCGTTACAACGAAAAAGAAACTGTGATGGTTGTCATAAATAACAGCAACGAAACACAAACTTTTAAAACCAATCGGTTTGCAGAAAGCATTCAAAATCATCAAACAGGGAATGACATCTTATCTGGAAAAACAATCGATTTGAAAAGTGATATTGCAATCGAATCAAAATCTGTTCTTGTATTAGAATTAAAATAAAAAAATGAGAAAACTACTTTTAGCATTACTGATTACGGCCGTTTCATTTGCACAGAATGCAAACCGAAAATATATTTCCCATACATGGAAAAACAATATATTAGAAGTTAAAACTTCTGATGGTTTTTATTTAATAAAACCTTATTCTGAAAAAATAATTGAAACATCATTTATACCAACCGGACAAAAACTCAACGAAAATTCTTATGCTGTCACAAAAACTCCAGAAAAAGTAAATGCAAAGTTTACCGAAACAAAAAACGCTTTAGATATTTTCACCTTAGGAATGAAGGTTATCGTTTATAAATCCCCATTTAAAATTGTTTATTTTAACCGAACCAACGAAATTTTTTCTGAAAAATCAGGTTATACTAAAGTAAACGATTCGACCGAAACATTATCGTTCAATATAGATAAATCCGAAGCACTTTATGGTGGTGGCGCAAGAGCA
>JAYVNT010000296.1:0-4826 GCA_043758285.1 Flavobacterium sp. | reverse complement strand
CTTCGGGATGGAATTGTAATCCAACAAATTGTTCTGTAAATCGAACGCCCATGATGGCTCGTTCGTATTCTCTGTGAGTTCTAATCTTTTCTAAAGCGATAATTTGCGCTCCTTTTTTCTTGAAAATACTCAACTTGGGTTGCACCACTTGATAATCGCGACTATCAATGGCATAAAAAGGATTTGCTAGACCATCTAGTATCGGGTCGTTCAATCCTTCTTCCGTTTTATGAATGGTCATCACACCAAAAGACGTAGACTTTCTTTTGGTAATTTCGGCTAAGCCAAAGTGATAACAAGCCATTTGAAACGAATGACAAATAAACAAAACGTGTTTTTTCACTTTTTGTTCTTTATTCCAATTGGCTAATTGGTCAATAAAATCATAATATTTCAAATCCCAGTTTCCGTCACCTTCCATTGGGTTTCCTGGTCCACCAGTAGAGATATAAATATCAAATTTATCAATACTTGGAAACTCACTTTTTCCACGAATGTCGAATATTTGAAAGGTAACTATTTGATTAAATTTATTGATAATATCAATGATACAACGCATTCCTTGATTAGGTTCTCCGTGGTACATGTCTAAAATAGCAATGCGAATTTGTTGGTTCATTTTTTTTCAATTTGGTGATGCAAATATACTAATAAGTGTTCAGTGGTCAGTTTTTAGTGGTCAGTTAATTAAATCTATAATCCTCTTGTAAATTCACTCGTTATCAAATCCACAACTTTTGTCAAATCATTCGTTTGTTCAAAAACGCGCAATTGTTTGTCGGCACCAGTACCATCTTTCATAATTGTATGAACATAATTAATTTGTTCCCGACTGCCTAATTCATCAACAACATCATCAATAAAATCCAGTAATTCCATGATTAATGATTTTGTTTCAACCTCTTTTTGCAAACCAAAGTCTATCATATGATTGTCGATACCATAACGTGCGGCACGGAACTTATTTTCTTTGATTAAGGCAATTCGATACATGTTAAAACTTGTATTGGAAACATTTAATTTGTATAACTTAGCAACAATAGCTTGAATAATAGCAACAATGCACATCGCTTCGTCAACTGTCAAACTCATATCACAAATACGAAATTCAATCGTGTCATAAAACGGGTGCAAGCGCAAATCCCACCAAATTTTCTTCGGATTATCAATACAATTTGTTTTTACAAGGGTATCTAAATAGTTGTCATAGGAAGCTACCGAATCAAAATATTCAGGCAGACCTGTTCTTGGAAATTTGTCAAAAACTTTAGTTCTAAACGATTTATAACCTGTATTTCGCCCTTCCCAAAAAGGAGAATTGGTGGAAAGTGCAAAAATATGTGGCAAAAAATAACACGCTTGATTCATCAATTGCAATCCAATTTCTCGATTTTCAATGCCTACATGGCAATGCATTCCAAAAATCAAATTAGAACGTGCTGCATCCTGCAATTCGTTAACAATGTTATGATAGCGTGGATCATCAGTTATCGGTTGGTCTTGCCATCGCGAAAACGGATGCGTTCCTGCGCCGCCAACAACCAAACCTTGTTTGTCTGCCAGTTCAACAATCTTACTTCTAAGAAACCGAATTTCATCTCTAGCTTCAGTTACATTTTTACAAATATTAGTACCAACTTCCACCACCGATTGGTGCATTTCGGCTTTTACTTGTTCGTTCAAAATGATTTTAGCACCATCCACAATTTTAGACAAATGCGAACGCAAATCTCTGGTTTGTGGATCTATGATTTGATATTCTTCTTCTACACCAAGTGTAAAAATTGGTAGTTTTTTTGACATATAATTTTAGTATTCAGTGTTCAGTGCTCAGTTTATAAAAATTAAATAAAAACCAATTAATTTCAATTTAGCAGTAATTTATCTGCATACTGAAAACTGCCAACTATTTAGCGGCATCTTTTATAAATGTTCCCCAAGTCAAATTCATTTCCCCAGGTTTTTGTTTTTTTGCAGCAGCAATAGCCATTTTGGCTGATGTTTCTACAACCCATTCAAAATTCTCTGCACCAACCGAAGTCAATTCAGCATCAGGCGCAGGATTTCCAAAGTCGATAGCATACGGAATGCCATCACGAACGGCAAATTCAACCGTATTGAAATCATAACCCAAACCTTTGCAAAGGCGTAAAGTATAATCTTTCACGGTTGCCAATAATTTTTTATCTACTGGTGGTCCATCAATTACATAGCGCAAATGATGCGGATTTCTTGGTTCATATTGCATAATTTTGACATCTTTGCAGCCCAAACAATACACACGGAAATATTCTGTAAACACAATTTCTTCTTGCAACATCATTACTAATTGTCCCGTTTCTTGATGTTTCTCCCAAAACTCTTCTTTGTTTTCTAGTCGGTAAACACTTTTCCATCCGCCGCCAGCATAGGGTTTCATATAAGCGGGAAATCCTATATAATCAAAAATGCCATCCCAATCCATCGGATATTTTAAGTTACGAAACGATTTTGATGTCGTGTCTGTTGGATGTTCCGCCGAAGGAAGTATAACTGTATTCGGTAATGGAACACCAAGTGTGTCTGCCAAGGCATTGTTAAAAAACTTATCATCAGCACTCCACCAAAACGGATTATTGATAACGTTAGTTCCTGTCAAAGCGGCATTTTTCAAATAAGCACGATAAAAAGGGACATCCTGCGAAATTCTATCAATGATTACAGCATATTCGCCTCCTTTATTCTGCACGACTTTGTCAATTGAAACCGCTTCAGCAATAATTCCTTTTTCTTTTTTAGAATTTACTCTGTCTATAAATGCTTGTGGATAGGTGTCTTCCATTCCAAATAAAATTCCAATCTTTTTCATCTTGTATTGTTTATCTA
Organism: Flavobacterium sp.; assembly: GCA_043758285.1. GTDB lineage: Bacteria > Bacteroidota > Bacteroidia > Flavobacteriales > Flavobacteriaceae > Flavobacterium. The sequence continues at coordinate 1,961 of JAYVNT010000296.1, read as the reverse complement.
ATTATGTTTTTATTTACTAATTCCTTGCTTTTGTATAGGATTTCCATGTTATTGTATAGGATTTCCTTGCTTTTGAATAGGATTTCCTTGCTTTTGAATAGGAATTCCATGTTTTTAAAAAGGATTTCCATGCTTTTGAATAGGATTTCCATGTTTTTAAAAAGGATTTCCATGCTTTTAAATAGGACTTCCTTACTTTTATTTAGGATTTCTTTACTTTTATTTAGGGTTTCCATATTTTTAAATAGGATTTCTATGCTTTTATTTAGTATTTTAAAAGAATTTAATTCTTGATAAATAATGTGGAAACATTTCTTTCCAGACAGGCCAGTCGTGCTCTTTGTTTTGCCTGATGTCTAACCAATGCGGCATATCTCTTTGGGCCAAAACTTTACTCAACTTCAAGTTGGCATCGAGACATATATCCCAATTGGATGTTCCTAAAATAATATCCATATTCCATATTTCGCCATCATTCAACCCATGAAGATAATCCTCTGGCGAATTATAAAACACATCATCATCCCAATGACCATCCATAAAACTTTTGATTGAAAATGCACCACTGAGCGAGAACATATGACTAACATAACCGGGATGTTTGAAAGCAAAATTTGCAGCATGATAACCCCCAAAACTGCAACCTGCCACAGCAACTTTACCGGCAGCGGTATTGTTTTTTACACGTTCAACAATCTCATGGCAAATCATTTTATCATACCAAACATGATTTTGTATCCGATGAACTGGATGTATTTTTTTGTTGTAAAAACTATCTTTATCAATACTGCCTGGACAAAAGATTTGAATTAATCCTTGCTCAATATACCATCGAGCACTTTCTATCAATCCTTGGTCTTTGTTTTCGTGATAACTTCCCATCGAAGTAGGGAAGAGGATGACAGGATATCCAGCATGACCAAAAACAAGCATTTCAATTTCACGGTTCAAATTAGGTGAATACCATTTAAAATATTCTTCTCTCATAAATCATTATTAGTTTAACAATTATAATGAAAAAAACGTTGTGAAATCTATAAAAATCAAATACTGTTTAATATTTGCGATAAACTATTTATTAGTATTTAGTTTTTGAAAATTTCCTAAAAAATGCCCTAAATACATTCGCAGAATTTGATTATTAATAATAATCACGAGTTTACATCCATCACTTGTATTTGGCTTTTAAGCCGTTCTGCTAGCATGTTCATCATTCGTTTATTTAAATTGGAGGAGTTTTGAATATATTCAGCATATTCATCTAAAGTAAAAAAAGCGATAATCATTCCTTTTAAAGAGTTTCTAAACTTGATATCTCGATGAATAACATTCTCTATATATGCCATTTTTTTTTCAGGAGTTAGACTAAAGAACACACTTTTTTGTTTTACAACATAATTGATAAACACCTGAATAAGTAAATCATTTTGTAATTTCAAAATTGGGCGTAGGGTTCTATTTTGAAATACTTCTTCTAAGGAGGATTGATCTGTAATTGCGCCTAAAGTTTCACCTCTCAGTTCAAGAACATTGTTGTCTCTGGTTTCCATAATTTTTATTTTAAAGTTATAAAAAAAACCTCTGTTGAAAAACAGAGGTTAATTATAGTTATCAATAATTAATTGTTAATTATTTAACTTTAAAGATTGTTTTACGGACTAGTTTTCTAGCGTATTTAGAGTTTTTATCTACTGAATTATCTTCACCATTAGAAATGATAGTTAATCTAGATTCGCTAATTCCTGCTTTAATCAAGATTGTTTTAATATTTTGCGCTCTATCACTAGCTAACTTGTTGTTGTATTCATTACTTCCAATTTCATCAGCATAACCGGTAATTTCAACTGATTTGCTAGGATTATTTTTCAAGTAATTCAATATAAATCCGATATTGTTTGTTGAAGCACTGTTCGGTTGCTCCTTATTTGTATCAAAATATGCTGCAATATAACCTTCGTTTA
>JAYVNT010000295.1:0-4852 GCA_043758285.1 Flavobacterium sp. | reverse complement strand
TCGATTGGGGAACAGCAGAAACATTAGCTTACGGTTCATTATTGACCGAAGGATATGACGTTCGTGTGTCGGGACAAGATGTAGAAAGAGGAACATTTTCGCATCGTCATGCGGTTGTGAAAGTAGAAGATAGCGAGGAAGAAGTTGTTTTATTAGATTCAATAAAAGATAAAAAAGGCAAGTTTAATATTTTCAATTCGTTGCTTTCAGAATATGGCGTTTTAGGATTTGATTATGGGTATGCTTTGACAAACCCTAACGCATTGACGATTTGGGAAGCACAATTTGGAGATTTTTCTAACGGTTGTCAGATTATGATTGACCAATATATTTCGTGTGGCGAAGACAAGTGGAACAACCAAAACGGAATTGTCCTTTTGTTACCTCACGGTTATGAAGGACAAGGCGCAGAACATTCTTCTGCCAGAATGGAACGTTACCTGCAACTATGCGCGCGTCACAATATGTATGTTGCCGATTGTACAACGCCAGCCAATTTCTTCCACTTGTTGCGTCGCCAAATGAAAACAAAATTCCGTAAACCGCTTGTAGTGTTTACACCAAAGAGTTTGTTGCGTCATCCGTTTTGCGTTTCTACAGTTGATGAATTAGCTAACGGAAAATTTCAGGAAACCATTGATGACATATTAGTTGACAAGAAAAAAGTAAAAACAGTAGTTTTTTGCACTGGGAAATTCTATTACGATATTCTTGCCGAAAGAGAAACTTTAGAAAGAAATGATGTAGCTTTGATTCGTATCGAACAATTATTTCCGTTACCTATTGACCAATTAAAAGCGATAATTGCAAGTTATCCAAATGCTGACGATTTTGTTTGGGCGCAAGAAGAACCAAAGAATATGGGAGCTTATAGTTATATGCTGATGAATTTCGATTTGGTAAAATGGAGATTGGCATCGCTAAAAAATTATGCCGCACCAGCAGCAGGAAGCCACACTAGAGACAGAAGAAGACATACCGATGCTATCAGAATGGTATTTGATAAAGATTTATTTAGATAAAAAACAAACACACTATAAAATTACAAAAGATGATTTTAGAAATGAAAGTCCCATCACCGGGCGAATCGATAAAAGAAGTTGAAATCGCAACTTGGTTAGTAAAAGATGGTGATTATGTAGAAAAAGACCAAGCAATTGCTGAGGTTGATTCTGATAAAGCTACTCTGGAATTGCCAGCTGAAGCCAGCGGAATTATTACGCTAAAAGCTGAAGAAGGTGACGCCGTTGCAGTTGGTTCTGTTGTTTGTTTGATTGATACAAGCGCAGCTAAACCAACGGGAAGTGCTCCGGCAGAAGCTAAAGCAACACCAGTTGCGGAAGCTACAAAAATAGAAGCCCCAAAAGCTGCACCAATTGTAGAGGTCACTTATGCAAGCCAAACGCCATCTCCAGCGGCAAGAAAAATTTTAGACGAAAAAAACATTGCCCCAACAGCTGTTGCAGGAACAGGAAAAGACGGCAGAATTACCAAAGATGATGCAGTAAATGCTGTGCCATCAATGGGAACACTATCAGGAGGAACGCGCAGTTCTGAAAGAACAAAACTATCCATGTTGCGTCGAAAAGTTGCTGAAAGATTAGTGGCTGCAAAAAATGAAACGGCTATGTTAACGACTTTCAACGAAGTTGATATGACCGCAATCTATGCTTTGCGTGAGCAATACAAAGAAGAATTCAAAACCAAACACGGATTAGGATTGGGCTTTATGTCGTTCTTTACTAAAGCCGTAACTCGTGCGTTACAATTATATCCTGATGTAAATTCGATGATTGATGGTCAGGAAAAAATCTCATACAATTTTTGTGATATTTCGGTTGCGGTTTCGGGTCCGAAAGGTTTAATGGTTCCTGTAGTTCGTGCTGCAGAAAAATTGACTTTCCGTGGTGTTGAAGCCGAAATCAAACGTTTGGCAATCCGCGCCCGTGACGGACAAATCACCGTTGATGAAATGACTGGCGGAACGTTTACTATTTCAAACGGAGGCGTTTTCGGGAGTATGTTGAGTACACCAATTATCAATCCACCACAATCAGGAATACTAGGGATGCACAATGTGGTAGAAAGAGCAATCGTTAAAAATGGTCAAATTGTAATTGCACCAGTTATGTTTGTGGCATTATCGTATGACCACAGAATTATCGACGGTCGTGAATCGGTTGGTTTCTTGGTAGCAGTTAAAGAAGCATTAGAAAAACCAGAAGAGCTATTAATGGATAACAATGTTAAGAAAGCATTGGAGTTATAATTGAAATAACTATCAAAAGTGAAAGGGGTTTATCGTTAATTGAGTTATTCGATGCGATAGTATCCATTACCAGATGGAGATGTTGAGTTCAAAGAACCTGATGACGCTATCCGGGTACCTAATGTTTCATAAACAAACGGGGTCTCTTCTGACACAATGACATCTCTGCATCAAACAATGGCATCTCCGCATAACACAATGACGTCTCCTCATTAAGCAATTGAATCTCGTCATCAAACAATAGCGTCTCCTTGTTAAGCAATAGCATCTCCATATAAAAAAATTCAATTTCCGGCTAAAGGAATTTCATCTCCTGATTGGTAAATACCTGCCAATGTTTTGTTTTTTTATTGTTGCTATTATAAATCTAAAAAGCAACACTTATAAAAAAAGGTAATTATCAGTAACTTCTACAATTAAAAAACGTGTGCCGAATTATAAATTTGTTTTCCGTTTATTTGTAGTTCAATTTAAAACATGAAGCAAAACCAAAAGCAAGCCGCAATAGGATTTATATTTATCACAATGCTAATCGATATTACCGGTTGGGGAATTATCATTCCGGTGATTCCAAAATTAATCAAAGAACTTATACATGGCGATATTAGCGAAGCGGCAAAATATGGAGGTTGGATTACTTTTGCGTATGCCATTACGCAGTTTATTTGTGCGCCACTAATTGGAAATTTAAGCGATAAATACGGAAGACGCCCCATACTTTTAATTTCACTTTTTGCCTTTTCACTCGACTATTTACTGTTGGCTTTTTCGCCTACGATTATTTGGTTGTTTGTTGGAAGAATTATTGCGGGTCTAACAGGTGCTAGTATCACTACAGCTTCTGCCTATATTGCTGATGTAAGTACACCCGAAAACCGAGCAAAAAACTTTGGAATGATTGGTGCTGCTTTTGGCTTGGGCTTTATCATTGGCCCGGTTATCGGCGGTTTGTTAGGACAATATGGTTCGCGAGTGCCGTTTTATGCGGCGGCTGTTTTGTGTATGTTAAACTTTTTATATGGTTATTTCATTTTACCCGAATCCTTATCTAAAAAAAACCGTCGAGATTTTGATATAAAAAGAGCGAATCCAATTGGAGCTTTTCGAAATTTGAAAAAGCATCCATCGCTTTACGGATTGTTGTTTGCACTATTTCTAGTCTATGTTGCATCACACGCCATTCAAGGAAATTGGAGTTATTATACCATGTATAAATTCAGTTGGGATGAGAAGATGGTTGGTATTTCACTGGGAATTATAGGTCTTATGGTTGGTATAGTCCAAGGCGGTTTGATACGATGGATAAATCCAAAACTAGGTAATGAAAGAAGCATTTATCTTGGAATGGTTTTATATTGTCTTGGCATGTTTCTTTTTGCTTTTGCCACAAAAAGTTGGATGATGTTTGTCTTTTTAATTCCGTATTGCCTTGGTGGAATTGCAGGCCCGGCTATGCAAGCAGTAATTTCGAGTAAAGTTCCGGCAAATGAGCAAGGAGAGATTCAAGGAACTTTATCAAGCTTGATGAGTGGCTCTATGATTATTGGCCCGCCAATGATGTCAACCATTTTCTATTTTTTCACTCATAAAAACGCGCCATTTCAGTTTCCTGGAATGCCATTTATAGTAGGTGGGATATTGATGATGATGAGTGCTTTTATTGCTTATTTTTCGTTTAAGAAAAAAGCGATTACTGCAGATACAAGTAGTGATTAGATTTTTTATTCTTTGACGATTTTATATTAACCTTATATATGTGAGTTTTTTTGCCAACGAATTAATTAAATGATTAATATCGGCAAGCTTTCGCAAAGCATTTTGTTCTTCACGCTGTTGGAGTTTGATTTGGAGTTATTTTGATAATCCCCCCTATCCCAAAAATAAAAAAAAGCCCAACAATAATGTTGAGCTTTTTTCTCTTTTATTTTGAATCGTATTAGTCGGCTAACACAATTACTTTATTGTCTTTCATTTCAATAGTTCCTGAATTGATTTCAAGCGTGTAGTTTTGATCGTTTACTTTGGTAAACTTATCAGCTACTTCTTTTTGAATTGTAAAACTTGGCGCTTCTATTTTGATAACACCGTGTTTTAGAATAGAAACTATTGGCGCGTGGTTATTCAAAATTTGGAACGAACCAACTACACCTGGCAAAGAAACCGAAGTAACTTCTCCTTTGAATAACGTAGCTTCTGGTGATACTATTTCTAAAATCATGTTTGATAATTGATAATTGATAATTGATAATGGATAATTGATAATTGATAATTTAGTAACAATCAATTGTTAATTATCCATTGTTAATTGTTTAAGCTTCCGCCAACATTTTTTGTCCTGCTTCGATGGCTTCTTCAATAGTTCCTTTAAGGTTGAAAGCCGCTTCCGGCAAGTGATCTAATTCGCCATCAATGATCATGTTGAATCCTTTGATAGTTTCTTTAATGTCAACCAATACTCCTGGAATACCTGTAAATTGCTCGGCAACGTGGAAAGGTTGCGATAAGAAACGTTGCACTCTACGTGCTCTTGATACGGCTAATTTATCATCTTCTGATAACTCTTCTAAACCAAGAATCGCAATG
>JAYVNT010000294.1:0-4853 GCA_043758285.1 Flavobacterium sp. | reverse complement strand
GTAGAGTTCATAGGGGTTTTTGAAAGAAATGGTAAGGTCTTTATTTTGATTTAGGTAATCAATTACTTTTTTATAACCTTCCATAAATTTTTTATCTTCCATGGTTTGTATGACTTCTGGGTCTTGAACGCCACTGGTTTTCATCAACTCATAGTTTTCATAGGTCTTGATGTTGAGCAATTGTGCTTCATAATAATCAGTTGCCTCTACAAAATGGTGTTGGTCAGCATTTCTATAATCTTCAAGTGTTTTGAAACCTTTGCTAGGCATCGTTAGCAGAAAATGTTGGTAAGCAATTGCGAAACTATCAGTATTAGTATTAACAAACACTTCTTTCACATGATGCTTTTCTATCAGTTGACAAAAATCATTGATGTGTTTTATTTCCATTGTGTTTTTTATTTTTGACAAATCGGCGTCAACATATTGCAAATTTTGTGTTTTCATAATTGCTGTTTTTTTAATCTATATCTAATGTTTTTCTTTTAGTAGGTACTGTGGATTGCTCTTTTTCTTTAGGAAATTTTTGTGTTTTCTCTTCTCTGAAAAACACCACTGGCCATCGACCTTGATATTTCGAAGGATTATTTTCTTTTAGTTTTACTAGTTCGTTGTATTCTTCTTCTGTGCAATTTTTGCTTGCCAGCATTAATTTCCAGATTTTTTCAACAGGCATTTCACCAAATTGTAAAAAACCAAAATTTTCAGGGATACTAACATTTAAAAGCTCTTTGCCTACATTGGTTTCAAAGGATGTTTTTTTATACTCCTCAATTGATGGTACTATTTGCTCTCTAAAAAAGGTCAACCCTTTTGACGTATTCGGATTATCATAACAAATCTTAACCCATTGATTCAATTTTTCTTTAAAGCTTTTTGCTTTTTTAGAAAACTCAATTGCCATCGATCTCATCATTGCCTCAGGCATTCTAATAACAGATGGAAATTGAAATACATCTGTTAAGTAAATTTTATCCAAGTCTTTAGCACGTTTAGAATCAGGAGAGAGTACGGTTAATTCTAAATTAGGTTCGTCGTTGATATTTTCATTAGTCAAAAAAAGTATTGGACACTCGCCATCGTCTTCCGGAAGTTGTAGAGACAAAATCTCAGTTATAGTAGTAATTTTTGGGTTGACATGAATGCTGTGATATTCTTCATTGTGATAAAAAGCAACATTTTGATAGTCTATTAATGGTCTAAAAGTAGCGAGATCATACAATTTATCCATTGATTCGTATCGCTCCTGCAACTTGTTTTTAAAATGTTCTTCGATTCCTTTTTTTAACTGATTAAAACCCACAATATACTTAGAGCTTTTGTTTTTTATTTTTGGATACAATTTAACACTTGCCATTGCTTCCACATAAGATTTTTTTATATCATCCTCTGACCAATCTATTAATTTTTGAAGTTTATATCTCGTATCTAAATTGTCATAACACTCAATCATTAAATGAAAATACTCTCCAATACCCGACAAATATAGTTTTTCGCCTAAAAAATATAACATTACTTTTCCCAAACTATAATTGTCTGGTGTTGAGTCTGAATCTGAATTTTGATGGAAAATAAAACGCATAAACAAAGGTTTTTAAAATAGACATTCGTTACTAAAATCTGTTAAATAAATGCAAGGCAAACTACAAAAAAAACTTTTGCAAAACAATACTACAATTTGTTTAAGCATTATTTTTATTATTAATAAGTAGAGAGCATTAAAATTAAGTAGGCAACTCTTAATTTGACACTAAAAGCATTAAATGATATATTAATAGCATAGTAAACTATGTTTTAAATATAAATTTATAATGTTTTAACATTATTAATAACATTAATTATTTTATATATTATATTTAAATTGTTATAAATTATATATTTAATGTATTAAATAATTATTTTAGCGTTATTAATAATATTAAATATATTAACGACTATATTAATAGTGTCAAATTAAGGATAACAAACAATAAATAACATGAAAAAAAGCAAAAACAACATCAATACAGGTAAGCTTATAGATGATTTTATTACCAAAAAAAGGATATTTAAGTCTGATTTAGGCCGAGATATCAACCGAAACGGGCTTTCAATTCTGGCATATACCCGAAATAGTAGCGTCCAAACAGGCATTTTGATTGACCTTTGTCACGCCTTGAAACATAATTTCTTTAGAGACATTGCCGACAAACTGCCCGAGGATTTTACAATATCGCAACAAGATAAACTCATTAGCGAAAAAGACCAACTCATTGCAAAGTTGCAAGAGGAAAATAAAGTATTGACGATACAGAATGAGGTTTTGTTGCGGGTTAAGGGATAATTAATTACGAATTAGAAATTACGAATTACGAACTTGCCTGAAACCTATTTATCATGCTGACAAAGGAAGCATCTCATAATGGGATTCCTCCTTTGTCGGAATGACAAGTTTATGAATAAAAAAAACGACCCACAATCGTGAGCCGTCTATAATCTATTAGTCTATGATCTTTTATCCAATCAAGAATTCATTATCGATTCAATTTCTTCCACTTCAATAGGAATGTTTCGCATTAAGTTGAATGGTTCACCTTTTTCTTGAATTACCACATCATCCTCAATACGAATACCAAAACCTTCTGCTGGAATGTAAATTCCTGGTTCAACGGTAAACACCATATTGGCTTTCATGGGTTCGTGAAGTAATCCGTAATCATGGGTGTCTAATCCCATGTGGTGTGACGTTCCGTGCATGAAATATTTTTTATAGGCAGGCCAATCAGGATTTTCGTTTTGCACATCGGCTTTGTCGATTAATCCTAGGGCTAACAGTTCAGAAGTCATTATTTTTCCAACTTCTACATGGTATTGCTTCCAAAGATTACCAACAGTTAGCATTTTTGTAGCTTCGTTTTTTACTCTTAAAACGGCGTTGTAAACCGCTGCTTGTCTATCGGTAAACTTACCTGATACAGGAACCATTCTGGTCATGTCGCTTGAATAATTTGCATATTCAGCACCAACATCTAGCAAAATCAAATCGCCAGCTTTGCATTGTTGGTTGTTTTCGATGTAATGCAACACATTCGCATTTTTTCCCGAAGCAATGATTGGCGTGTAGGCAAAACCTTTGGAGCGATTTCTCAGAAATTCATGCGCAAATTCGGCTTCGATTTCATATTCGGTTACGTTTGGTTTTACAAATTGCAATACTCTGCGGTATCCTTTTTCGGTGATGTCACATGCTGTTTGGATTAAATTCAATTCTTCGCTTTCTTTAATAGAACGAATGCGTTGCAAAATTGGGTTTGATTTCTCCACTTTGTGCGCTGGATAGTTTTCCTTCCACCATTTTACAAAACGTGCTTCACGAGTTTCGGTTTCAATTGAGGCGCGATAATGCTCGTTGGTGTTGATATACATCGTTTCGGTGTAAGCCATAACTTCTTTCAACGTCTTGTGAAAATCCTGCAACCAAATCACCGATTTAATGCCAGAAACTTCGAATGCTCGGTCTTTAGTTAATTTTTCACCTTCCCAAATAGCGATGTGTTCATTGGTTTCTTTTAGAAATAATATTTCTTTTAAATGCTCATAAGGCGCATCTGGAAAAAGCAATAATATGCTTTCTTCTTGGTCAGCGCCAGATAAGTAAAAAATATCGCGATGCTGTGCAAACGGCAAAGTGGTATCGGCACTAACAGGATAATTATCATTGGAGTTGAAAATCGCAACACTGTTCGGTTTCATTTGCGCCGTGAATTTTGCTCTGTTTTTAATAAACAATTGGCGATCTATTTGATGGTATTTCATAATTAGATTATTAGACAATTTAGATTGTTAGACTTCTTAGATAGAAAGTTTTTCAAAATTAAGCAAAGAATAAAAAGTACAACAAGCCAAATGGTTTTATTTTCATTTTTTAGATTGGAATTAATTAATGTCATTAGTCGGCAGCGATTTTTATTCTAAAATCCTTAAAACACCTATGATTCAACAACTGTTAAACTAACTTTAAATTCATTATAAATTACAACGAAAAGGTTGTAGTTAATGGCAAATAGCTGTATTTTTGTGTGATTTTTTAAAACAAAATTTACGCAATTATGGCAGAATCTACTTTGTTAAAGTCTTCTATTGCTAAAAAAGTAGCAATGGCCCTTTCGGGGCTTTTCTTAATTTCCTTTTTGGCTTTACACTTTTCAATTAATTTAACTTCGGTATTCAGTGCTGATGTATTTAATGAATGTTCTCATTTTATGGGATACAATCCTTTAATTCAGTATGTGATGCAGCCAGTTTTAGCCTTTGGTGTAGTGTTTCATTTTGTAATGGGATTTGTTTTAGAAATTAAAAACAATTCAGCAAGACCAATTGGTTACGCTAAAAATAATGGTTCGGCAAATTCTTCTTGGGCATCAAGAAATATGATTATTTCGGGATCAGTAGTTTTAGCGTTTTTAGGATTACACTTTTATGATTTCTGGTTTCCAGAAATGGTTTATAAATACGTTCAATCAAATCCATTAGACCCAACAAGATATTACCCAGAATTGGTTCATAAATTTGAAAGTCCAGTTCGTACAGGCTTATATTGTTTGGCTTTTGTGTTATTGTATTTACACTTATGGCATGGTTTCAACTCTTCAATGCAATCGGTTGGATTTAATAATAAATTCTCGAAAGCTCTTCATAAATTAGGATATGCATTCGCAATAATTGTCCCATTCGGATTTATTTTTATTGCATTGTTTCATCATTTTAATCATTAATTTCAAGTTATAAATGAAACTAGATTCAAAAATACCTGAAGGTCCTATTTCGGACAAATGGACAGATTATAAAGATCATTTAAAATTAGTTGCGCCTAA
>JAYVNT010000293.1:0-4879 GCA_043758285.1 Flavobacterium sp. | reverse complement strand
ATATTTGCTTTAAAACAATCATATTATGCACCAAGACGTTATAAAAAAAATAAGAAAATTGCGCAGAGAAAAAGGAATTGAGCCGCAAGACATGGCTGACAAATTGAATATCTCTATATCTACCTACAAGCGTTTAGAAGCCGGTAACACCATTACTTGGGCTAAATATTTGGAAGAAATACTGGTTGCTCTTGAAATTACTGTAGAAGATTTTTTTGATGGTATTGGAAACAACATTACTATAACAAACAAAAAAGGTTCTTTTGGAGGCAATATTCACGTTGAAAATCTTTTTGCCGAAAACAAGGATAAAACAAAAAAGATTGAACAACTATATGAAGACAGGTTAAAAGATTCAGAAAAACTAAATCTTGAAAAAGATAGATTGATTATCGAATTAAAAGAAATTTTGGGATTAAAAGACCAAATAATAGTTTCTATCAATAAGTTACAATAGTTTGAAGGTTATCTTAAATGCCCTTTTACTCTGTCAAACCACTTTGATTCTCCCCCGCGACTTCCGTGGGCTTGTTGTTTAAGTACAATTTGCTCCCGCGACTTCCGTGGGCTTGTTGTATAGATACAATTCGCTCCCGCAACTTCCGTGGGCTTGTTGTATATATATGACAGGTTATATTAAAATTTCTTATTAAAAAGTAAAAAAAAACACGGGAATTAAAAAATATTTTTAGCTTTGTTATACTATCAATTCTAATTTTTACTATTATGAAACTCTATCCATTAAATCTATTCAGAATTCCTTATTTAGATTCAGGACAATTCATCGTTCGGTACATCACCGATTTTAGCAACGCTGGCATTGACCCCACCACCGACCCCGATTTTAAGGCATTGCACACGGCTTTAGTAGCCCAATCTCCGGGTTATAATCTAGCTTTGATGCAAGTGAGAGCGCAAGCCGAAACGATAGAATTAATCGGGTTAGACCAAGGGCGCGATAAAAAACTAACCACACTTCGCAGAGCCCTTTCTGTGTTTGAGCATACTGATGATGCTGCCGAAAAAGCAGCGTATGAGGTTGTGAAAATTGTTTTGAGAACCTACAAAGACATTGAAAAAGCAAACTACGAAGCCGAGAGTTTGGGCGTTGATAACCTTATTGCAGAATTGCGTAACGCCGACCATTTGCCGGCAGTGCAAACGCTAGAGGTTGAAAACCACATCACTAATTTGGAAACGGCGAATACCAATTTTAAAAATAAATTTAATACGCGTTCTACCGATACGATTTCGACGGTTGTATATGATACCAAAGCATTGCGCAAAAACATTTTAGACACTTATAAAGAACTTGCAGAATATGTGCTGGTTATTGCAAAACGAAGAAATACGCCATATTACATTGATATTTTAACGGTAATTAATAATGGTAGAGAATATTTTGCTAACATATTGGCTCGCCATAATGGCGGAACACCGCCCACACCGCCAACTCCTTAAACCCAAAAAATCCTGAGCAAAAAGCTCAGGATTTTTTTTAGTATTTCGATAAAAATGCTACTACATTCTTTTCTATCCGTTTGTGGATGTTGGCAATATCGGCTTTGATGAATTTTTCTGCTACTATGTTTTCATACAATTCGATGTAACGCTCTGAAACGGTGGCTATATAATCATCCGTCATGTCAGGGATTTGCTGCCCTTCTTTTCCTTGAAAACCGTTTTCTATTAACCAACGGCGAACGAACTCTTTTGACAATTGCTTTTGCTCTTCGCCCTTGTCTTGCCTTTCTTGATAACCTTCAGCATAAAAATAACGCGATGAATCTGGGGTGTGGATTTCGTCAATCAGGACAATCGTTCCGTCTTTGGTTTTTCCAAATTCGTATTTGGTATCTACCAAAATCAATCCGCAACTTGCGGCAATCTCCGTTCCGCGTTGGTACAAATCGCGTGTGTATTTTTCTAAAACCAAATAATCTTCTTCGGATACAATTCCGTTTGCTAAAATAGCTTCACGCGAAATGTCTTCGTCGTGCGAACCATTAGCTGCTTTGGTGGTTGGGGTGATGATTGGTGTTGTAAATTTGTCATTTTCTTTCAAACCCTCTAGCATGGTTACACCACATATTGTTCTTTTTCCTAAAGCATATTCGCGCGCGGCATGACCCGAAAGATACCCACGGATTACCATTTCCACTTTAAACGGTTCGCAAAGATGCCCAACAGCTACGTTTGGATCGGGCGTTGCGATGAGCCAATTTGGAACAATATCTTGTGTCAAATGCATAAACTTGGTGGCGATTTGATTTAGAATTTGTCCTTTATACGGAATTCCTTTAGGCATGACGACATCAAAGGCGGACAATCTATCGGTGGCAATCATGACCAACAATTCGTCGTTGATGTTATAAACTTCACGGACTTTGCCACGGTAAACCGATTTTTGATTTGGAAATTGAAAATTTGTAGTTGTGATGGTATTCATTGTGTTGTGTTCCTTCGACAAGCTCAGGATAAATAGTTATGGGTGCAAAAGTAAATATTTGAGATTTAGGATTTATGGTTTTAGAATACTTTTTAAATGCAAAAAAGAAACCCTAACAGATTTAAAACCTGTTAGGGTTGATAATTGTTGATGAGATTCTTCCTTCGTCAGAATGACAAAAAGCACATCAGAATTACAAGAAGCGAGTATTACTAATCATTATTCTCAATACTCTTATACGCATCAATCACTTTTTTCACCAATCGGTGACGCACGATGTCTTTATCATCAAGGTAAATGATACCAATGCCTTCAACATCTTTTAGAACAAGTATTGCTTCTTTTAAACCAGAAATAGTTCGACGGGGTAAATCTACTTGTCCTGGATCGCCAGTAATGATAAACTTTGCGCTTTTTCCCATGCGGGTTAAGAACATTTTCATTTGTGAATGCGTTGTGTTTTGCGCTTCATCCAATATTACGAAAGCATTATCCAGCGTTCTTCCACGCATAAAAGCCAAAGGTGCAATCTGAATGATTCCCTTTAAGATATAATCTTCCAAAGTTTGTGGCGGTAACATATCGCGCAACGCATCATATAAAGGTTGCATGTATGGATCGAGTTTTTCTTTCATATCTCCAGGCAGGAAACCAAGATTTTCTCCAGCTTCAACTGCTGGACGCGTTAGAATAATTCGTTTTACCTGCTTTTCTTTTAATGCCTTTACTGCCAAAGCAACTCCAGTATAAGTTTTTCCTGTTCCGGCTGGACCAACAGCAAAAACCATATCGTTTTTAGCTACATAATCTACCAGCTTTTGTTGGTTGGGTGTGATGGCTTTGATAAGCTTTCCTCCTATTCCGTGAACCAAAATTTTATCGCTGTCAGGCATTCGTTGCTCTTCGCTAGAGTTACTGTGTATAACGCGGTCAATAACGTTGTCATCAATGTTGTTGTAGCGCGTGAAATGCAACATCAAGCGGTTAAAACGCATTTCAAACTCATCGAGTTCTGCTTTTTCGCCATATGCCTTGAGGGTTGTGCCACGAGCAACAATTTTAAGTTTTGGATAATACCTTTTGATGGTTTCAAGATGAGCATCTTGAGCGCCCCAAAATTCTTTTGGAGCAATGTCGTGTAATTCAATGATACGTTCGTTCAAAAGCGGGAGTATTAAATTAAAATAATTCGCTATATATTGTTAGCTTTGTATCCAAATTTAATCAAATAAAAGAATAGCTTTTACTATTTTTGGAACCGATTTCAACCAAGTTATAAACAATTCATGTCAATAATCACATTAACCACCGATTACGGATTGAAAGACCACTTTGTTGGTGCTTTAAAAGGTAAATTGTTATCGGAGTTTCGCGAAGTTACAATTATTGATATTTCCCATAATATTGATGCGTTTAATATTGCCGAAGCTTCTTATATAATTGGCGCGGCTTATAGTAGTTTTCCAAAAGGAACGGTGCATTTAATAGGTGTTGACATTGAATTAAATTCCGAAAACCTACACATTGCCATGCAATGGAACGATCACTACTTTGTTTGTGCTGATAACGGAATTTTAAGCATGTTGACACAAAAAATTGTTCCGCAAAAGTTGGTTACCATTACTATCCATGACCGTTTGCCAAATGATGCCACCGATTTGGATGTGTTTGTGAAAGTTGCCTGTCATTTAGCCAAAGGAGGTTTGCCCAACGTTATTGGCAAAGAAATTAAAGCCATCAAAGAAGTTACGGAATTACATGCTATTGTCCATGAAAACCAAATCAAAGGACATGTAATTTATATTGATCATTATGGCAATGTTGTGACGAATATTTCTAAAAAAATGTTTTTGGACATGAGTAAAGGCAGACCTTACGAGATAATGTTCAAAAGACAAACCATAAAAACAATACTTCCAAAATACTCTGATATTGGTAGTTCAGGACAATATCCTTTAAAAGATTATGAAGGTCAAAAACTGGCGATTTTTAACGAAGCTGGCTTTCTAGAAATTGCGATTTTTAGGAGTAATCCTGATGCGGTGGGTTCGGCTTCCAGTTTGTTAGGGTTGAGTTATAGAGATGTGGTGACGATTGAGTTTAGGAATTAGTGAATAGAGACGCGATAAATCACGTCTGTACTATAGAAATATAAAAAATGTTCATACGAATAGTAAAAATGAGTTTTCACGAAGAGCATATTCCGAAGTTTTTGGAGAATTTTGACGTGATGAAAGAAAAAATTCGTGGTGCGCAAGGCAATTGTTTTTTGGAATTGTATCAGGACAAAAATAATCCGTGCATCTTCTTTACCTATAGCTTTTGGGAAACCGAAGCTGATTTGGAAAATTACCGTCAATCGGAATTGTTTTATGACGTTTGGACATTTACCAAAAAACTATTCAACGAAAAACCCGAAGCGTGGAGTGT
>JAYVNT010000292.1:0-4879 GCA_043758285.1 Flavobacterium sp. | reverse complement strand
CGGTAGCCAATACCTTGCGTTAAATACTCGGTGATCGCTTGCTGTCTTATGTCCATTTTAGTTGTTTTTTAGACAACCTATATCAGGACGAGACAGTTAGCAGAAGTTTTGTCATCTCGTTATTGCGTCTATGAGATAATTCTGCATTATTTTGTCAACTTGTTTGTGTCCATAGATCGTATTGTAGGCTGTTGAAGTTATTACAACTACAATTGGAAAGTCCTTGAAAATGAAAATTCTATTTCCACCATTTCCACTTGAATAATATACTTCATAATCTATACCATTCACTTTGTAGGTTTTATTCCAAAAAAGATAGCCATAATATTCGCCTTCTGAAATTGTCATTTGGTGTGAGAAACTTTTTGTTACCCATTCTTGCGATAATATTTGCTTGCCATTCCAAACACCTTGATTTTTATATAATTGTCCATATTTCGCATAGTCCAAAGAACGCAATTGAACACTACCTGCTGTGTTTGCAACTTTTTGCGGGGTGAATTGCCATTTATATTTTTTAATACCTAATGGTTTAAATAATTTTTCGTTTGAATATTTCTCTAAACCATTAGGAACAGATTTATGAATAATGTCGCCAAGAATTACAACTCCTGCCGTAAAGTAGTCCCATTTTTTATTCGCTACTTTTGATTTGTCGATAGGGAGATTTAAAGCAAATTCAACCCAATTTTTCGTGGGATACATATTTTCTTCATTTCCTATTGATTCCGAGTTCATATCAGAACCATTAAAAGTAGAACTCATTGTAAGCAAACTTTTCAAAGTAATGCTGTCTTTTGCTGTAGAATAATTTTGAAAAGCATTGAGTTTGTAAAATTCATTTAAGGTTTGTTCTTCGCTTTTTATGTAATTGTCTTTTATTGCAATACCCAAAATTGTTGAGGCAAATGATTTTCCAACAGACCTTGTATCGTGAAGCGTTTTTCTACTTGCACCATTAAAATATTCTTCAAGCAAAAGTTCTCCGTCTTTTAGAACTACAATGCTCGTGATGTCTTTAAAATTTTGTATTGCAATTTTTCGGTTGAGTTCTTCAATTTTTGCAGTATTGATTTGACTTGTTGAAATTTGAAAGTCATTAAGCGGTTTTATGCTTTGAACTTTAATAAGTTGTTCATTGATTTTTATTTCGGGAACAATAATTTTCAATTCTCCTTCTGCTATTATATTTCCGATTAAAATTTCATTCAGTTTTAGGTAAGGTCTAATTTCAATTTTAAGTAAATGCTCACCGTTAATTAAAGCATCTTGCCCACCATTTCCATAAAATCTATTCCAAAGAAATCTTCCCCAAGAATCTTCATTGGTAGAACTTACTAATGGAACTCTAAAAATTGTCCTTAAATTTTTAGAGTCAGTACTTCCTGCTCCAACGTTGAGATTTTCGAGATAAACTTTTTTGTTGTCAACGTAGAAAGTGAATTGATAATTTCCATTTTTAGTAAGTTCGTCCGCAGTTAATTGCGGGGAAAGTAAATGAAGAAAATTTGTCAATGAGTTACCTAAAAAAACTCTAATATTAAGGTCAATTTTTTCTTTAAGTTCAAATGATGAGAGGAAATCATTCTGATTAAAAGTTTCAATTGGAATAATTAAACCCATAAAAGCAATTTTTCCAATATTAGCTTTGTGAATAGAATAAGTGATACTATCTTTTTTTACAAAGTCAATTGTCTGTCCAAACAAGTTAGTTGCGATTAGGAAAATTGTTGATAATATGGCAAATTTTTTAATCATAATTTTTGTCATTAAGTTGTGTGGAATGTCCCTCTAAAATTTCTGCTAACGTTAAAGGCTTTGTGCAGTTGGGGAATTGACCAACTGTCCGCCCGGAACTGAAGCTAAATTAATAATTAAATGTTGATGTTTAGAACTTATGCCCAACAGAATTCCGTCCGCCGAAACCAAAGCTTGGATATGCACTGCTGATGATTGTTTCAACGTCAAGCCCCAATTGCACAAAACCTTTTGTTGCCTGCAGTTTTATTGAATGAAATCAACTTTTCCTTTTAGATTGTATTGTGCTGCATTTAAAAAGTCGTAATCTGATTTTGAGTAAATGGATATTTCAAATGTCTTAAGCGTATTGTCTGACTGGTCAAGACTAAATGTCGTTATTGTGATAACTTGATTTTTCATTTTGTATACTCGTTGTATTGTTTCTTTTCCGTACTCTATAAAAGATGAATCTTTTGGGATATTAAAAGAGGATATTTCTTGAAGAATATCTTTGATGTTAGAGCCTTTGTATGAAATTGAAATTGAAGAATGGAATGTCCTACCGTAATAATCTTCTAAACCTAAGGCTATTGTTTCAAATAAGGCTTGCTTAGGCAACCTAATTGTAAAATCATTCGGAATCAATTTGTCTTTTACTGAATCTGAATTTGAAGGGAAATAGACAAAGTAGAGCGGTGTCTGGCGGTCTATTTTTATAATTTTTGAATTAAATGAACTTTCCTTGAAACTCATACTTTTTGGTTTCATCTGTTTTATAGAATCTATAAATTTGCTGATTCTATATTCCCAAAAAAGAGAGTCCGTTTCTGCTAATGTTACAGTTCTCGAAAGAACCCAGAAATTAGTATCAAGATAATTTTGAACTTCGAGTAATGAAGAGTTTTGTAATAATGATAGCTTTTTAATACTAATTCTTTGAGCCACTGAATTTAATGGGAATACCAAACAAATTAATAATGTAATCTTAATTATATTTCGTTTCATAATGCTTTCTTGATATTTAGTTATCAAAGTTGAATATCAAGGGGTCAAAAATAATTGCTGAATCGTTTTTAAAAAATTCATAACCGCTTCCCTATATTCTAGCAAATCTTTCATTAGTTCAGATTTTTTGTACGACTTTTTTTCTAATCCATTTGCTGTTGCCTCGGTAATCCATAAATCTTCTTTATTATCTTCACTTACCCAATCAATTTTCCCATGCCCAAACTTATTTCTAATTGTCCGAAGGCGATGAAGTAATTTAAAATCTTCTTCATGTTGCATGAAAAATGCGGTATGGTATCTTATTAATCCCATTTGAACTGCTCCTATTTTTTCATATAAATTTATCTTGTCAGCAGTTTTTCCAAAGCATATATTTTCAAATTCTGCTTCCTTACCACTAAAAATGCTTGCCAAAAGTGACAACAAAATCCATTCAACATCAGCAGCCATTGAGATATGTGCACCTCTGAGAATTATTTCCTGATAATGATTTGTTTCTTCAAATTTTGTCATACTCGTAAATAATTGAGGTGTCCGAAAAAATTGCAGGCAACGCCCGAGGCTTTGTGTCAGTTGGGGAAATGACCAACTGTCTGCCCGGAACTGAAGCTAAATTAATAAACAAAAGTTGAAGTTTACAACTAATGCCTGGCAGAATTACGTCCGCCGAAACCAAAGCTTGGATATACACTGCTGATGATTGTACTTCCGTCCGCCCCAATTGCACAAAACCTTTTGTTGGTGGCAGGTTTTCTTCTCGTCATTCTGCCTTTTTGATGGCTTTGATTATTATTGGGTCAGATTTATTTTCAATGTCTTGCTTTGTATTTTTAATTTCTATTTTTACTGGAACTCCAATGTCTTCAAGCAATTTATTGTCTGTTGAGTAATAACGCTGATTTGAAAGTGTAAAAGAAATTTTATTTGAAATATTTCCACCAAACATATCTGATAACATTCCCGAAGTATTTGTTCCGATAGTTGTAACGGTTGGTAATTGGTATAATGAAATTGTAAAGTCTTCGGCAGAACTTGCAGTTTTGTCGTTTGTCAAAATTATAATTGGTTTTAAATATTTTGTCCCGTTATTTGGTTTCAAATAATTTGGTTCAAGTTTTGTAAAACTCTCATAGTTTCCTTTTGTTCTAATTGCTTTATAATGTGTCAAAATCTTTTCTTTTGTAAATCTGCTTGCTAATTCTATTCCACCGTGTCCGCCACCATTTGCTCTGATGTCAATAATTATAGATTTTGTAGAGGAAAGTGAGGTAATTATGCTGTCAAAGAGTGTGAGCATTAATTTGGTATCACCAATTTCTTTTTTGTCATCAAAAATACTTTCAGGATTTGCAAAACAACGTGTAATTCTGATATATCCAACATTTGAACTTTGAGAAACGTAATACAAATTTTCGTCTTTAAAGATTGGTCCAATTCCTTTTACTTCTGAAAAATTATTATTCTCCAAAGTTTTATAAACTGTCTGCCAAAATTCCTTTTCAACACCTTTAAACTCTTGTTTGAAGTAAGATGGCTTTTTGGATTTAAAAAGTATTTCTTCTCCTTTTGAAATCGTAATGTGTCCGTCTTTGAGTGGCTCAACCATTTGTCCTAAAATAGTTATGAGTTCCTTTTGGTTAGTTTTTTTACTTACCAACGGTCTAAACTTTGCATAAGAACTGTCCCAATTCACACCCTTAAGTTGAAAAAAAGCGTAGTTATTTTTGAAAGTAGTCCAAAAGGTTTCAAAATCTTTTTCAGGTCGGCTCAACTTTTTTATTGTCTGACTATGGACTGTCAAACCGAAAGCAAAAAGTAAAAATAAAAGTCCTTTAAATCTCATAATTTTTTGTGATTGTCAATGTTTGTAGGGTGTCCAATAAACTTGCCACCAACGGACAGGGCTTGCCGAAGTATGGGAATTAGTATTCCGTCCGCCCGGAACCGATGATGATTGAAAATATTTTGATGAAGTTAAGAACTAAATGCCCAATGTTGTTTGTCATGCCCGAACTAAAGCTGGGATGTGTACTGACTCGTCCTGAAAAAAGTTGTCTCGTTAAGAATGATAATCCTGCATTTGGTTTAGTAAGTTAAATCATCCTAAATAAGGTTGATTAAGAAAGATTTT
>JAYVNT010000291.1:0-4908 GCA_043758285.1 Flavobacterium sp. | reverse complement strand
TTTTCAGGGAAATAGTTATTCAACCCCAAGATAATCCCTCGAGCATAATTTCCTAATCCGGTTTTATTATGAAAAATTCGTTTAGATTCGTATCCTATTTTCATTTCTTGTATATTCTTACTTTAGGCATCTAATTTGTTCCCTATAAATTAAAAAAATGGACTATTTCAATAATGTCTTCCACACTTACAAATAAACGTTTTTTATTTTAAAATAAAGTGTATTTTTACACCGTTTATTAGTCTTTACTCAAAAAAACACAATGAATTTTAATTAAAATTTGTTGTTTTATCTCAGTTATTACTAACTACATACTTTATGTCAAAATTACCAATTTTAATGTATCATAATGTTGTTTCAAATCCTAAATTAAGTACTGGATTAGCTATGTCAGTCAATAAATTAGAAGAACAATTTCAATATTTAGCTGAAAATAAATATGAAACTTTTCATTTTTCAGAATTAGAAAACAAGACTAAATTACCGTCAAAAAGTGTTGTAATTACTTTTGATGATGTTACTGAAAATCAATTAATTTTTGCATTTCCATTACTGGAAAAATACAATTTGAAAGCTACATTTTTTATTCCTTTTAATTTTATTGGCAGAACTGATTTATGTGATAGTAGACCGGAAAAAATAATGACTTTAGAGCAGTTAAAATCTCTTAATCCTAAGTATATAGAATTAGGTCATCATTCTTTTGAACATAGAGCATATAGTACGCTTAATGAAACTGAAATAAACGAAGATTTTACTAATAGCTATGAAATCATCAGACAATCTGGTCTAAAAGTTTCACCAGTAGTAGCTTATCCCTACGGAAATTTTCCAAAAAGAGGAAGTGCGAATAAAACTTTTAAAAAAACAGTGAAGAAAAACAATATTAAATTTGGGCTACGAATAGGCAACGGACTTAATTCGTTTCCCTTTTCTGACCCATATGAAATAAAGCGAATTGATATAAAAGGTGAAGATAGTTTGTTTGTATTCAAACTTAAAATGAGAATTGGTAAACTCAGTATGTTTTAATAAATTTACGATACTCGCATGCGGTTTTAGAAACTGCGATTATATTGTAATCATTATTATCAAGTAATAGTTTTTTTTATATTTGCGTTTTGTGTGTTTGATAAGTTTAATTAAATACAAAAATAATTTTAACTCTGTTTTATTAATTATCAAAGTCTAAATATGTATCAAAATAAAATGAATTACTACTTAAAATCTACACTGTATTTTATAGAAAAAAATATATTGAATAAAAAATACCTTATTGGTTATTCAGAAAAATATGGACTTAAATTTAGATTTAGATCACCAGATAGTATAGGAAGACTTATTTATAAAAGAGGTATTTATGAAGAAGAATTATCAGATTACCTAATAAAAAATCTAGATTTAAAATCTGGCGATATAGTCTTTGATGCAGGAGCAAATATTGGTTGGTATTCTATTTTATTATCAAAGCATTTTTCTGGAGTTGAAGTTCATTCATTTGAACCCGATCCCGAAAATTTTAAAATTTTTAAGTCCAACTTAGAATTAAACAATTTTAACAATGTTGTTCCAAATAATATTGGTTTAGGAAAAGAAACAGCCATTATGAAACTCTATTTGTATAAAAAAGGGAATCTAGGTAGACATTCGATGCTAAATATCAATAACGGGCCAACAATTGATGTAAACATTACTAGTTTTGATGAATATGTTAGGAAAATGCAACTTAATTTATCAAAAATTAAATTTCTAAAAATTGATATTGAAGGTTACGAATATTTTGCTTTTTTAGGAGGAAAGGAATTTCTAAATCATGTACCAACAATCCTAGCTGAATTTTCTCCTGGTTTTATGAGAAAAGAAGGTTTAGACCCTGCAAAACTATTAGATTTACTAAAATCATATCATTACAAACCTTTCATAATTAAAGGAGTGAATTTAGAACCAATTGATGATGAGTTTTTACTGTCAGTAGAATCGAATGTTGATTTAATTTGGAAAAAATCTAATTTGTAAATTTATAAAAGAGACTAAATTTAAAAATGGAATCTTTTAAAAAATTCTACCTTTTTAAACCGCCACATCATATTCTCTCAAGGCATCGTTAAGCGATGTTTTCAAATCGGTTGATGGTTTTCTGGTTCCAATGATTAAAGCACACGGAACTTGAAAATCGCCAGCGGCAAATTTCTTCGTATAACTTCCCGGAATTACTACAGAACGAGCAGGTACAAATCCTTTGTATTCTCTGGGTTCATTTCCTGTAACATCAATAATTTTAGTAGATGCAGTCAAGCAAACATTGGCACCAAGAACGGCTTCTTTTTCTACACGAACACCTTCTACCACTATACATCTTGAGCCAATAAATGCACCGTCTTCAATAATAACAGGCGCAGCTTGCAATGGTTCTAAAACACCACCAATTCCAACACCACCCGAAAGATGCACGTTTTTACCAATTTGCGCACAACTTCCAACCGTTGCCCATGTGTCAACCATAGTTCCTTCGTCAACATAAGCACCAATATTGACATAACTTGGCATCAAAATCACACCTTTAGAAATATACGCTCCATATCTTGCTGTTGCTGGTGGAACGACACGAATTCCTTTTTCCGCATAACCGGTTTTTAGTAACATTTTGTCGTGGTATTCAAAAATCCCAGCTTCCCAAGTTTCCATTTTTTGAATTGGGAAATACATTACCACCGCTTTTTTTACCCATTCGTTTACTTGCCAACCTCCCGAGACTTCGGGATGAAGTGGCTCTGCAACTCGAAGTTTTCCAATATCTAATAAATCAATAACTTCTCTAATAGTCTTTAGGGTAGTTTCGTCTTTCAATAATTCTCGGTTTTCCCAAGCTTTTTCGATAATGGATTGTAATTCGGTCATGTTTTTTGAATTTTAGCAAAGATACCTTTTTTAGCCAATTGTTAAAATTGAATTTTATTTAACTTTATTTTAGGATTTGATTTAATATTTTTGGGGCTAATAATTATTTTCATGAAAAAAAATATTTTTCTAATAGGGTTTCTATTCTTTTTACTAACATGCTGCAATCAACGACCAAAAAGCAACGCTGTAGCTGAAGTTGATTCTATCGAAAATGCGGTTTCCAATTCTCACAACGCTAAAAACTCATTAAATTATATTGGAACTTACAAAGGAATTTTGCCATGTGCTGATTGTGATGGTTTAGAAACTGAGATTACAATCAATGAAAATGCAACCTTTTGTTTAAAAATAAAATACCAAGGGAAAGGAGATAAAGTATATGAACAAAAAGGAACTTTTACATGGAATAAAGCCGGAAATACTATTGTCTTTAATGAAATAAAAAATGGTCCAAATCAGTATTTTGTTGGCAAAAAATCGCTTACGCAATTGGACATGTCAGGCAAAAAAAATACTGGTAGTTTAGCAACAGCTTATGTTTTATCAAAGCAAACAGCAGACACAATAACAATTGAAACAACTGATATTACTAAAACAACCATTAATTTGAATAACAGAATGGAGTCCACAACGGTTATTCAAAAAGTAAATCCTGCCGTTGGAAAATATACTTTGGCTGAAACCAAATGGAAATTGATTGTATTGAATAAAAAAATTGTCGTTCAAAAGGGTAAAAAACCTTATTTCGTAAAGCTTAATTCCAAAGATGGAAAATTTTCGGCTTATGCTGGATGCAATTCAATAATGGGAAGTTACGTGATGCCATCAGCAAATACTTTAGCTTTTTCAGAAATAGGTTCAACTAAAATGGCTTGTCCAAACATGCAGTTAGAAACCAACTTTATCGCGATGTTAGAAAAAACATATAGCTATTTGTTAGAAAAAGAAACATTGACTTTATTTGGAAAAGGTAAATCAACATTAGCTAGATTTGAAGCTATAAAATAAAACGAAATGCCAAGAATTCTCTCCATAGATTATGGAATAAAACGCACCGGAATTGCAGCTACCGATGAATTGCAAATTATTGCTTCCGGTCTAACTACGGTTGCATCCGATACAGCAATTGCTTTTTTGTCCAATTATTTTTCCAAAGAAAATGTTGCGAAAGTACTCATTGGCGAACCCAAACAAATGAATGGGCAACCATCAGAAAGCACACCAATTATAGAAAAATTTGTAACCGAATTTAAAACGGCGTTCCCAGAAATGAAAATAGAAAGAGTTGATGAACGTTTTACTTCCAAAATGGCTTTCCAAACGATGATTGATAGTGGATTGAAAAAGAAACAACGTCAAAATAAGGGTTTAGTTGACGAAATTGCGGCAACTATTTTGTTGCAAGATTATCTAACTCGGAAAATGATTTAATTTCCTTATTTTTGCAAAAAAGATTAAGTAATGATTGTACCAATATTTGGATATGGCGAGCCTGTTTTAAGAAAAGTTGGAGAAGAAGTTTCATCCGAATATCCTAATTTATCAGCTATTATCACTAATATGTATGACACCATGTACAATGCTTTTGGCGTTGGACTAGCAGCACCACAAATAGGTTTGCCTATTCGATTATTCATTATCGACACCGAACCATTTAGTGATAGTGAAGATTTATCGAAAGAAGAAAAATCGAAGCTAAAAGGATTTAAACAAACGTTTATCAACGCTAAAATTTTACTTGAAGATGGTGAAGAATGGGTTTTTAACGAAGGTTGTTTGAGCATTCCTGATGTACGAGAAGATGTTTGTAGAAACGAAAGGATTACCATTGAATATTATGACGAAGCATTTAACAAAAAAACTGAGGTTTTTGATGGCTTAATTGCTCGTGTTATTCAACATGAATACGATCACATTGAGGGAATTTTATTTACCGATAAAATTTCGACATTGAAAAAAACTTTGATTAAAAAGAAATTGCAAAACATCATGGATGGCAAAGCTTTC
>JAYVNT010000290.1:0-4923 GCA_043758285.1 Flavobacterium sp. | reverse complement strand
GAATACCAGCTATAATGTCAATTACAGGAATAGTTAATGGAAATTCTGTTTTACGCATCAATAACACTGTGTTTTTAAAATTTACAGTTTCATAGTACATACCTAATCCTTTATTTTTATCGACTTGAAAAGAGTGATATTTTTCTAGATTGTCATCGGTAAATGCAGCAACTAAATTTGCGTCAAGTCTTACAACATACATTACTCTATCTTGATTACGTGCCGCAAATAACGTAGAATAAAAACCACCATATGAATGGCAAACAAAAATTATGTTTTTGTTATAACCCAATTTTTGTAAGCCTGTTTCAAGATCTTTTACGCCATTTATAATACCATGATTTAGAATAGTTGTGTCTTTTACGTTTAATTCACTTTTACCAAAACCAGCTCTATCATATGTGATAATTGTTGTCCCTGTAACTTTATAAATTGATGGTAATATTGTGTCCCAATCTGAACTATAAGCGCCGCTTCCTGCTTCAAATAAAATTGGAGTGCCATTGCCTTTTATAATTTTAAAATGAAGTTTATAGCCACCAACATCAACTAATGTGTCAATCTCTTGCCCGAATAATGAAATAGAAGTAATAACTATAATCAAGGAAATTATAATGTTTTTTTGTTTCATTTTTTCACATTTAGGTCTACAAGTTATTTATAGCAAAGCTAAAGATTCTAATGATATTTTAGCAATTAGCATTTCTCTACAAAAAATATTACTGACAATGATACAATGTTTTTTAGCCATTTACAAAGTATAAATAATTTCTTTCACTAGAGCACAGTTTTTGCAAATGCTTATACTTCCGCCCAAATTCAATAAAGCATATATGTTAGTGGCTGCCCTTCTATCTAATGTTGTTATTTCGTCCTCCTAAATTTGAACTCCCAACCAATATGTGCCGTTACCACTGGCATAATTTTTTTTGTTGCTCTTTCTTCACCGTCAATGATTATTTTATCCGTCCCTAATGTCGGGATTTGAACACCTGCCCAAGGCAAAACATATAAACCTATTTTCTTAAATGGAAACCATTGGAAGCCAACTTGTGGGGTTATTACAAAGTGATTGGCTTCTCCTTTCTTAAGATTGTCTTGGTTATAAATAAATTGATTCCATTGCAGTCTCAGTCCAGGTTGAAGTCCGCCCCTTTTGAGTCCAAACCTAAATTGATATTGAGCTTCAACACCAATACCATTCCATAGAGTTTTCCAATTATCTTCGGTAAAGTCTTTTGTGAGTAAAACCGTTTTTCCAAAACTACCACTCCATTTTCCAGAATACCCTAAAATTCCAAATCTTAAACGTGGATGTTTTGCTAATCTGAAATCAATATTTGCATCAAAGCCCAAGCCATTTGGTAAAGTTCCTACCCAAAAAGCAGGGTCAGTTTCAATCGAAACAAAAACCTTTGTTGAATCAGACTTGGTTTTTAATTTTTGTCCAAATACTGAGACAGAAGCAATCAAAAAGAAAACAATCAACGTTGCTAATTTATTAGAGGATTGGGTTTTCTCAATGTTTTTATGGTTTAGATAAATCATTGCCTCTTTAATAGCAATGTCTGACTTTTTAGGATTAAAGCCTAACTCGTTTCTTGCTTTTGATATGTCAAAATCTTGCTGTAATCCCGAAAACATAGCAACGTCTTTTACACTTAACAAAGGTGCGTTGCCCGATAGTTTACTTCCCAATTCCATAAACCAAGCTATTAAGAAAAGTAGAGATTTCGGAACTGCCATTGGCAACTTTATTTTTAATTCAGGAAATAATTTTTGAGCAATTTTAGTAGTGTCTTTTATGGAGGTGCATTTTTCATTTGCTAAAATATAGCGTTCTCCATTTATTCCTTTTGTTGCAGCTAAGTGGCAACCTTCTGCAACATCTTTTACATCTATCCAGTTAAGTGTAATACCAGTTTCAACAGGAATTTCTTTTTTAAGAATCAAGTTTATAATATTATAGGAAACACTTAAACTGCCGAATGATTCGCTACCAATCATAGCAGAAGGTAAAACAGCAACTAATTCAATATTATGTTTTTTAGCTAATTCAAACGCAAGCTTTTCTCCGTCATTTTTTGAATTGTAATACACATCCCTTCTGTCTGGATTTTGACCATAGCTTTCTTTTGTAGGGAGTTGCGCGTAATTCAAAGCCGCAATCGAACTAACATAAACGATTCGTTTTACGCCTGCTTCGGTAGCAGCTTCAACAATATTTTCTGTGCCTTGAAGATTTATATCATAAATTTCCTTTTTGGGGTCTTTTGCCCAAAGTTTAAAAGCAGCACCTACGGCATAAAATGTTTCTACACCTTTCAATGCTTTTACCAAAGAATTTTTATCAGTAATGTCGGCTTGCACCACTTCACAGTCCAAACCTACGAAAGGTTGTTTGTTCTTAATAGTGCGAACGGAAGCTCTCACGGGAATACCTTTGTCGAGAAGCAGTCTTACAAGATTGTTACCAAGGTGCCCGTTTGCACCAGTAACGAGTGCCAAATTTTTCTGTGTCATATTTTATGATTTTAAAATGATGGCACAAAATTCCGTATTGTTTTTTCAAAAGCACTTCGCAAATGTTACTTAATCATTTGCTTTCTAATTCTGCTCAAACTTTTTGAGTTCATCCCTAAAAAGGAAGCAATGTATTGAAGTGGAACATTATAAATGATGTGAGGATAATTGTCTATTAACTTTTGGTATCGTTGTTCTGCTGTAAGTGTTGCTAATTCCTTTGAACGATTTTCATTATAAGCTATTGATTGTTGGAAAACCCAGATACTAAAATCCTTAAAGGAATCACTTTTTGAAGTTATAAGACCTAAATTACTTTTGGTTATTCTTAGCAGTTCACATTCTGTAATGCACTCTACATTTTCAGTAGCATTTGTTTGGTTTATAAAATTGAAATAGGACGTAATAAAGCCAGGAGGGCAATTAATGTGAGAAGTTATTTCGTCTCCATTTTCATTGTAATGAAATAATCGCATATATCCCGAAACAACAAAATATAAATATTGAGGAATTTTGCCTTCTTCTTCAATAATTCTGTTTTTAGGGAATATAACAGGTTCAAAATAGTCTTTGCAGAGTTTAATGTCACTGTCAGAAATGGCTACTTTTTGCTTTATTATTTTTAATAGATTTTCGTGCATTTTATTGGTCGCTATTTGTTCGAAGTAACGGTCGTCATAGGGTTTCCACTAACGGTTACAAGCTAAATATCCGTTTGGGGTTTGAATCAGGCTTTGGCGTGACTACCGAAAATATTACTAACAAAGATACTATGTTTCTATGCATTTGCAAAACGAAAATAATTTTCGCGGAGCGACCTTGACTTTGCAAATGCTTTGTTGTCCGCCCGCATTAATGGTAGGTTGTGTTAGCTGACGTTTTACTTCTAAATGAAATTGTATAGTTCAATGTCTTATATTGTTTTAAGTTATAAGATATTATAAAATCCCCAATATATAAATAACATTATAAGGGCAAAAAAACTCAAGTTAGTCAATGTGAAAAGCCATTTTGAAAATTTACTTACAGGAGATGCTTTCAATAATTTTATATTCATTATAAATAGTGGAATGATGAGAAGTAAAAAAAGAAGTGGCATGTATGCAGCAATATTTAAAACGGAAAAAATCGGTTCTTTATAAGGAGCTGGGAGATAGAAAAATGCTCTAGTATTTTTTAGTACAAATAGAAAACAGAGCATTGTTAAACTTAAAATGGATACCAATAATTTAATTTGCGAATAGTTCTTGCTCATTTCATTCTGTTTCTTTCTAGTTTTGAAATAACGAATGAGGAAATAAATGAAAGAGAATAAAAACAGTAAAATGAAATAAAGAAAACAGTTAAGCATCGAAGAATTAGTTTGTGGTGTTAAATAATTTCGAAACTGTTCATATTCTAAATTAGAGGGAAATAATTCAGGGATTTTAGATTCGTGATTACCCTTCTCTAGCTCTGCTTTTAAATTAAATTTAACCACATGCTTGAAATTGTGATAAAAATACAAGTAAATGAAGCCATCATTTAAATCATAGATGGTTGTATATAATGTTCCGTCTCCAATTCGATGTCTGCATACACTCATACTGTCGGATAATGCAGAGCAAAAACTAATAGTCGTATCCATTTTATTATTTAGTACGTTAACACCATTCTGAGATCGTTGGAGTTTAACAGTACTCAAATCGGTTATTTGTGACGGGCAAAAATTAGACACAACATATTTTTGATTATAGCCTCTAATTAAAGTATCTGCTTCAACAATCAGGTAGTTACCTTCTTTGTCAATAAAGAAAAACATAGTGCCATTGGCAACGCTTAAATCATATTCAGAAAGCATTGAATAAGTTTGGTCAATGTTTTTACATTCGTACAATATTTTTTTGAAGGGATAAATTTCTGTTCCATTTTTTTTGTTCTTTAGAGTTTTAAGAGGTCTTTTTGGAACAAGTAGTCCTCCATACGCCAGTCCAAACTCATTCATTCCACCTTCAGGATAATTTTTAGTGGTAGTCCCCGAAAAAACAGCTCCGTATTTTGTGTTTGTAGCTTTTTCAAACCAAATAATAGAATTAAAACTCCATTGGTCGATGTTGTAACCTACCATTGTTTTACCGCTCAATGATAATTTATACATACTACATGACTTAACTTCAATTGCTAAGTGAAGAAGTATAAATAACAATAGAAAGGATTTTAACTTTTTCATCTAATTAAATTCTAACTTTGACCATTTTCATAATAAATTGCAGCTAACTTACTTATAACCTTAATTTATTAAGGTTATACAACACATTTGCGTGGATAACCTTAGTTTGGTAAGTTTATTTATACATCAAATCTAACTCTTTTATCATAAAGTATCTAATGGCATTAACACATTTTAGTTACTTGTATTAC